>DATINN010000291.1:0-1860 GCA_035474175.1 Mycobacteriales bacterium
GAGCAGCACGTCGGCCAGCGCGGCCCCGCCCTCCATCCCGGGATAGAAGGCGAACAGGATGGCCGGCACCGAGGACCGCCACTCCTCCATCGTCACCGCGGCCCCGGCCAGCACGACGACGACCGTGCGCGGGTTGGCCGCGGCGGTGGCCCGGATGAGGTCCTCGTCGGCGGGGTGCAGCCGCAGGGAGGCACGGTCGCCGCCGACCAGCTGCGGCCCGGCGTCCCAGACCCGGGCCAGGTCCTCCAGCGCCTCCGGGTCCGGCGGCGGCGGGTAGAGCCGGGCCAGGCCGGGGTCGAAGGACCCGACGTATTCGCCCTCGTCCTCGGCGGTGTAGCCGACCACCACCACCGCGACGTCGGCGTCGGCGGCCGAGTCCACGAAGGACACGTCGGGTAGCGCGTCCCGCAGCCCCGCCAGCGGCGTCACCACCGACGGCGCCCGGACGTCGGAGGACCCGTGGTCGCCGGTGTTGGGCACGTCGGCCAGCCGCCCGAGCACGGCGATCCGGGACACGCCGGACAGCGGCAGCAGGTCGCCCTCGTTGCGCAGCAGCACCATCGAGCGGGCCGCGACCTCGCGCGCCAGCGCCCGGTGCTCCGGGCCCGCCACCACCGACAGCGGCGGCGGCTCCGGCGGCACGGCCGCGGCGAAGGCGAGCTGGGTCCGCAGCAGCCGCCGGGCCGCTCTGTCCACATCGGACGGTGCCGGCGGTGTCGCCGCGAACGCCCGCACCCGCTGCTGCGCGAACGGCATCTCCAGGTCCAGCCCGGCCGACAGCGACAGCGCCGGGTCGCGCAGCCCCCAGATGAAGTCGGACATGACCAGGCCCTCGAAGCCCCACTCGTCCCGCAGGATGTCGGTGAGCAGCACGCGGCTCTGCCCGCACCACTCGCCGTTCACCGAGTTGTACGCGCTCATCACGGCGGCCACGCCGGCCTCGACCACGGCCCGGAAGTGCGGCAGGTAGACCTCGTGCAGGGTCCGCTCGTCCATCCGCACGTCGACGCTGAACCGCGCGTTCTCCATGCTGTTGGCGGCGTAGTGCTTGACCGTCGCCATCACGTGCCGCTGGGTGCCGCGGGTCAGCGCCGCGCCCATCGCCCCCAGCAGCACCGGCTCCTCGCCGTACGTCTCCTGGGCCCGGCCCCAGGCCGGGTGGCGCAGCAGGTTGATGCAGACGCCACCGAAGAGGTTGCCGCCCTGGGCCCGGATCTCGGCCCCGATCGCGTCGCCGACCCGCTCCTCCAGCTCCGGGTCCCAGGTCGCGCCGCGGGCCATCGGCACCGGGAACGCCGTGGACGCCCCGATCACCGCCCCCCGCGGCCCGTCGGCGAAGCGGATGCCGGGGATGCCGAGCCGCTCGACCGCGCCGGCCACGATGGGCTCGAGGTTGTAGCCCTTGCCCATCATGTCCGGCATCCCCGGCCAGAACGGCTCGTCGCCGTCGAGCAGGCCCAGCTTCTCCGCGTCGGTCAGCTCCGCCAGCAGCTCGTCCGCGGCGGTGTCCGGCGAGAGCCCGGACCGGACCGCAGCGACCGCAGCAGAGAACCCGCTCACTCTGCTGCCCCTGGTTCGGTCCCGCTCACTTACCGAAGCCGGCGGTGAGCCCGGAGACCAGCTGCCGCCGGCCGACCACGTACAGGGTCAGGATCGGCAGCGTGGTCAGCACGACCGAGGCCAGCACGGCCGGCACGTTGACCGTGTACTGGCTCTGGAACGCGGCCAGCGCCAGCGGCAGCACCCGCTTGTCCGGGCTCTGGGTCAGGATCAGCGGCAGCAGGAACCCGTTCCAGATGAGCAGCCCCTCGTAGATGGTGACGGTGACCAGGGCCGGCCGGGACAGCGGGAAGGCCAGGT
>DATINN010000292.1:0-3801 GCA_035474175.1 Mycobacteriales bacterium
CCTGGAGAGCGTCGGCGCCCGGGTGCTCGGCACCGTCCTCAACATGGCCCCGACCGGCGGCGCGCACGGGTACGGCTACGGGTACGGCTACTCCAGCGAGTACGCGACCCGCACCGACCGGCCCAAGCTCACCGCGATGGAGCCGCCCGCGTCGACCACCGCGGAGTCCGGACGCCGCCGCGCGTCCAGCCGGGCGAGCTAGGACTAGATCCCGACGACCGTCAGGATCGACTCCAAGCCGGAGAAGTCGGCGGGGTTGCGGGTCAGCAGCGGCAGACCGTTGGCGACGGCGATCGACGCGATCTGGAGGTCGGCGAAGCGCCGTCGGGGCTGTCGGCCCGCCGCCCGGACCAGCGCGTACACCTGCCCGTAGCTCCGCGCGGCGGCAGCGTCAAACGGCAACGGGTCGAAGGTCGCCTCAGCCCATTGCAGCCGCTGCTGCCGAGCCGCCCGCTCGGCCGGGACGCCGCTGGCATGCGGACCGGCCGCCAGCTCGGCCAGGGTGACGGTGCTGATGGCCAGCTCGTCCGGGAGCCGCTCCACCGGCACCGTGGGCAGGTCGATGACCACGGACGTGTCCAGCAGGCCGCGACGCTGACCGGCGTCCATCTCAGTCCCCGAGTGGCGTCTGGTCGAGGACGTCGTCCACCTCGGCACGGAAGGACGCGCTGTCGAGCACGGGCGCATGCACGGCGGCGACCGCCAGCTCGGCGCGGGGCACGAAGGTCCGCCGGCGCAGCGGCCTGAGCTCGGCCAGCGGGGTGCCGTTGCGCGTGATGATCAGCGTCTCGCCACCGGCGACGGCGCGCAGGATCTCTCCACTGTCGTTGCGCAGCTCTCGCTGGCTCACGTACCTGCTCACCCGTCGAGCGTACTCCCGATGCTACGAGGTGCTACGGATCGCAGGGTTCACCCGCGCATGCGAAAGAGGGGCCGGACGATCCCCGCGATCGCCCGACCCCTCTGCTTCGGTGCTGCTGTGCAGCGACCTGCTGCTACGCAGCGACGTCCGCGTGCTGCTTGCGCTTGCGGCCGGCGACGAGAGCGCCGCCGCCCAGCAGGACCAGGATCCCGCCGAGGATGACCGGCAGCTTCAGGTCCGCACCGGTGTTCGGCAGACCGCCGGCCCCGCTGGCGTTGCCGCCGCCCGCGCCCGAGCCGCTGCCCGCGCCGGATCCCGCTCCGGTGCCGCCGCCCGCACCGCTGCCGGCGCCGCCCACGAACACCGTGGTGCTCAGCGTGCGCAGGTTGCCGTTCGGGTCGAGGCCGGTGGCGGTGATGACGTTGGTGCCGGCCTGGGTGAGCGTCACCGTGGTGCTGAAGGCACCGTTGGCGTCCGCGGTCACGGACAGGGCCGCGAAGCCCTGGACCGCCGCGGTGCTGCGGGTCGTGCCGGCCGCGAGCAGCGAGCCCATCGCCGGCGCGGAGTCCCGCTGGATGGCACGGAAGCCGTTGACGACCGTGATGTTGATCGTGATGTTGGTGCCCGGTGCGAACCCGTTGCCCGAGATGACGACCGCACCACCGACACCGACGTTCGTGGTGTTGGTGATGAGGCTGCCCGGCGGCGCGGGCGTCGGACCGTACGGATCCGCAGGAGCGGCGGCCGCGGCCGGCAGGGCAAGCAACACGCTCCCTGCGAGTCCGAGCACGGCCCCGATGAGCGTGCGGCGAATCCCCATACGACTGTCCCCCCGTTGTTCTTCTTACTCTGCGTCACGAATTGTGCACGTACAGCTACTAGAGCGCAAGTGGATCAGTCACATCGCGCCATCGAAGTCTGGACGGCCTGACCGCGCACCAGCGGCTGCACCGGGATCACCGGAGCCGACCCGGACGCGGGCTCGACGATGTCGAAGACGGTGGTCTGCCGGCCGCCCGGCTTGATCACGACCGGGAAGCTCCACACCGGGCGCCCGTCCTCCTCCGCGGCGGCCACGGAGGCCGGCTTGCCGTCGACGGTGACGCCGGTGAAGCTCGCCCCGCGCGGCCCGAAGACCGACGCCCGCAGCACGATGTAGCCCCGCGGCTGCGGGTTGCCCTCGATGTCCGTCCCCAGCCACTGGGTCACGTAGTCCGGCAGCTCCGCCCCCGGACCGGCGGCGTTGCGCATGCTGATCGTCAGCCGGCTGGTGCGCTGGCCGCCGCTGCACGGACCGCCCTCGTACCGGATGGAGCGGGTCAGGTAGAAGTCCATCTTGCTGCCGGCGGAGTTGTTCACCACCAGGTACGCGTACGACCCGGCGGCGTCGGGGAGGGTGCCGGCGACCGGCGTGGCCGCGAGCTCGGCCTGCTCCCCCGGGTGCGCGCTGTAGACCATGAGCCGGCGCTCCCCCACCGCCCGGCCGAGCTGGTCGAGCATGCCGCGCGGGTCGGACCGGCTGGTCAGCAGCGCCGACACCGTGGTGCGGGCGATCAGCCGGAGGAACGCGTTCTGCTCCTCGCCCGGCGGGAACTTGGCGTACACGTCGCGCATGGTCAGCCCGACGACGTTCTTGGCCGAGACGACCTGCCCGTCCGGGAGCCGGATCGGGCCGGTGGCCTGCAGCAGGTAGCTGACCGCGATGGGATCGGTGGCGATCGCGCCGTCCAGGGTCTGCCCGGTCTGCTGCTTCCACAGCGCCAGCCACAGCCGGGCCGCGTTCGGGAAGTCGGGGTCGACGTTGGTGTTGGCCCAGATCGGCTTGGCGTCGCCCCACAGCGCCTTGTAGTCGGCCCCGAGGTCGAGCGGGAGCGGGCCCTGGTTGCGCAGGTCGGTGTTGGAGCCGAGCTTCTCCACGGCGATCCGGCCCCGGTTGACCGTCACCACCGCATACAGGCCGGGCAGGCCGCCGGTGCCGCGGGCCTCGGCGTTGTTCTGGAAGATCATCAGGTAGCGCCGCTTGCCCGAGCCGCCGAGCATCGACGGGACGACCTTCGCGGCGCGGTCCACGCCGGTGAGCGTGGACGTCGTCGAGGACAGCTCGCCACGCAGCTCGTCCAGCCCGCCGGAGACCGGACCGGGCAGCCAGGTCGAGTCGAAGCGATCGATCCGGCCCCGGGCCCGCTCCAGGTCCAGCAGCGCCGCCTCCAGCGCCGGCCGGGCCCGGGACAGGGCCGCGACGTCGATCCGGTCCCCGCTCGGCCGCAGCTTCGCCGGGGCCAGCGACGCGCCGGCGTCCACCAGCGTCGGCAGCGCGGTGTGGGTGAGGTCGTCCACCGTCGCGGCCGCGGTCCGGACCGCGTCGGGGGTGTTGCCGACCCACGGCGTCGCCGCGGCCACCCGCCAGACCGGGTCGCCGGTCAGCTCGGCCGCCCGGCCGGTGTGCCGCTGGGCGTCGGCCAGCGCGCGCCGGGCCCCGGTCACGTCGCCCGCCACCAGGCCGGACCGCACCTGGGCCAGGTCGCCGCGGGCGGCGGTCACCTCGTGCTGGGCCTGCAGCCCGCGGACGGTCAGCCACAGGCCGGCCGCCGCCAGCACCAGCAGCAGCGCGGCCGCGGCGGTCAGCCCGCGGCGGACCGGCCGGCGGCGGCGCGGCGCCGGCGGCTCCGCCCGGGCCGGCAGCTCGTCCGGAGCCGCCCCGGCCAGCACCGCCACCGGCGCCGCCAGCGCGTCGGCGATGGACCGGCCGACCGTGCGGTGGACCTCGTCGGCGGCGCCGTGCGGGTCGGGCACGTCGTCGTCCTCGGGCCGGGCCGCCCGGTGCAGGCCGCGCCGGGCCGAGACGGCGGCCACCAGCGCGCGGGCCCGGTGCACCGGGTCGAGGTCGGGCAGGTGGTCGTCCGGCACGGTCGCCGTCAGCCGGTCGAACTCCCGCAAGG
>DATINN010000293.1:0-1795 GCA_035474175.1 Mycobacteriales bacterium
GGTCGACCACTTCGACCCGGCCGCGACCCTGGAGCTGATCGCACGGCACCGGGTCACGGCGGTGCCCGCGGTCCCGGCCATGTACGTGCGCTGGGCCCGGGAGCCCGGCCTGGCCGAGGCGTTCGCCGAGGCCGGCGTCACCGTGTACGAGGGCTACGGGCTGACCGAGGCCGCGCCGGTGCTGACCTCGACGCTGGTCGGCGGGACACCGAAGCCGGGCTCGGTCGGGCGGCCGGTGCCCGGGGTCGAGCTGCGGCTGCTGTCCGGGTCGGACGCCGAGCCCGAGCCGGACGGCGACGACGGGCCGGGTGAGCTGGACTTCGTCGGTGGCGGCGGGGGACCGGGCGAGATCGTGGTCCGCGGGGCCAACCTGTTCTCCGGCTACTGGCCCGCGGGCGCGGACGGGCCGGACGCGGACGGCTGGTGGGCCACCGCCGACGTGGCGTACGCGGACGACGACGGGGACCTGCACCTGGTCGACCGGCGCACCGAGCTGATCCTGGTCAGCGGGTTCAACGTCTACCCGGCCGAGGTGGAGGCGGTGCTGGCGGCGCACCCGGCCGTGGACGAGGCCGCGGTGCTGGGCCGGCCGGACCCGGGCCGGGGCGACGAGACCGTGCTGGCGTACGTGGTCGCGGCGGCGGGCACCGCGCCGACCGAGCAGGAGCTGCTGGAGTGGGCGGCGCGGTCGCTGGCCCGGTTCAAGCTGCCGGCCACGATCCAGTTCGTGGCCGAGCTGCCGCACTCGGCCACCGGGAAGGTGAGCAAGGCCCGCCTCCGCGAGGCGGAAGCGGGCCGGTCGCGCTAGCCGGCGGGGCTCAGCCGTCGGACCTGCCGGCGGACCTGCCGGCGGGGCTCAGCCCCGTGGGCTCGGCCGGCGGGCTTGCCGGCGGCGCTTTGCCGGCAGGGCTTGCCGCCGGGGCTAAGTCGGCGGGGCTCAGTCGGCGGGGCTCAGTCGGCGCCGGCGCCGGGGTCCTGCTCGTCGTCCTCGGCGGTCAGGCCGGCGGTGTCGTCGCCCGCAGTCTCGGGCGCGGCGGTGTCCGCCGTGCTGACGTCCGGCGCGTTCGACTCGACGGGCTGCGAGTCCGGGTCGGACGTGCGGGTCGCCTCCGCCGCGAACCCGGTGTCGTCGCCGTACTCGCTCTCGGCCCCGGCCTGGTCGCTGTCGGGGTCCGGGCGCATCTGCGTCACTGGTCCTCGCCCGGGCGGTAGTGCACGGCCTGCTCCTTGTCGTCGGGCATGTCGCCGACGTACTCGGGCTGGGCCTCGGCATCCTCCTCGACGCGGTGGTCGGAGCGGAGCTCGGCCTCGGCGGTGAGGTCCTCGATCGGGTTCGGCTGGGCGGCGCTGGTCATGACCCTGATCTACCCACCTGGCGGCGCACTAGACTCCGCCCGTGCCCGACCGGACCGTCGAACTGCTCGCCCGCGCGGGCTGCCACCTCTGTGACGACGCCCGCCGGCTGCTGCAGCGGGTCGCGGCCGAGGCCGGGGTGAGCTGGACCGAGGTCGACGTGGACACCGACCCGCGGCTGCGGGCGGAGTTCGGCGACCTCGTCCCGGTGGTCCGGGTCGACGGCAAGGAGCTGGGCTACTGGCGCATCGACGAGGGCAAGCTCCGGCGCGCGCTCAGCGGGTCGGGCTGACGCTCGGCGGCGCCGGCGTGGCCGTCGGCGGCTCGGCCGCCGTCGGGCTCGGGGTCGGCAGCGCCGGCGTCCGGCTGGGGCGCGGCCGCGGCGGGGTCGGGACCACCGTCGGGTCGGCCGTCGGCTCCCCGGTCGTCGGCGCCGTGGGCC
>DATINN010000294.1:0-2205 GCA_035474175.1 Mycobacteriales bacterium
GGACGCGTGCCGCGGTGCCGAGGAGTCGCAGCAGCCGACGTGCCCGCAGGTCAGGCAGATCCGCAGGTGCACCCACGGTCCCTGGTCGGGCGTGTGGTCCTCGCAGACGCCCGGCGTGTTCGGTGCCCGGTCGGCCGGTGCCGTCCGGAGGTCCTCGCAGTCGGTGGGCGACGCGGGCACCTGCCCGGTCCGCAGGAGCCGGCGGAAGAGGCCGAGCGGCTTGTCGTTGCGCTCGTCGGGCAGCGTCACGCAGCGATTCTCCGGCACGGCGCAAGAGTCAGGAACGCACCCCGCCGCCGGAGCTCCGGCTGCCGCGTCCCCTAGGCTCGCTCCGCGTGACCGAGATCTGGCCGGGTTCCTTCGTCCCGCTGCCGCTGGGCGCCCACCCGCACGACGGCGGCACCACGTTCGCCGTCTCCTCCGACGTGGCCACCGCGGTGACGCTGTGCCTGTTCGACGCCGGCGGCACCGAGCAGCGGCTGGACATGCCGGCCCACGACGCGGGCGCCTGGCGCGGCTTCGTGCCCGGAGTCGGCCCCGGTCAGCGCTACGGCTACCGCGTGACCGGCCCGTACGACCCGGGCACCGGCGCCCGCTGCAACCCGGCCAAGCTGCTGCTCGACCCGTATGCGCGGGCGATCGACGGCGACGTCCGCTGGGACCCGTCCCTGCTCGGCGACAACCCGGACGACTCGGCCGCCGCCGCCCCGCGGTCGCTGGTCGTGGACACCGCATTCGACTGGGGCGCCGACGCCGCGCCGCAGATCCCGTACGGGCGGACCGTGCTCTACGAGACGCACGTCAAGGGCCTGACCGCGACCCACCCGGACGTGCCGCCGGAGCTACGCGGGACGTATGCGGGGCTGGCCCATCCCGCCGTGCTCGACCACCTGACCGGGCTCGGCGTCACCGCGGTCGAGCTGCTGCCGGTGCACCACTCGCTGACCAACGGCATCCTCTCCGACGCCGGCAAGGTCAACTACTGGGGCTACGACACGATCGGCTACTTCGCCCCGCACGCGCCCTACTCGACCGAGGTCCGGGCCGGCCGGGCCGGCGGCCAGGTCGCCGAGTTCCAGGGCATGGTCAAGGCGCTGCACGCGGCCGGGCTGGAGGTGATCCTCGACGTCGTCTTCAACCACACCGCCGAGGGCAACGAGCACGGGCCCACGCTGTGCTTCCGCGGCCTGGACAACGCCGGCTACTACCGGCTGGTGCCGGGCGACAACGCGCACTCCTTCGACACCACCGGCACCGGCAACAGCCTGGACACCGGCCAGCCCGACTGCCTGCGGCTGGTGCTGGACTCGCTGCGGTTCTGGATCACCGAGCACCGGGTGGACGGTTTCCGTTTCGACCTGGCGCCGACGCTGGCCCGGCAGGACGGCACGTTCACCCGGCTGTCCGACTTCTTCGACGCGGTGCACCAGGACCCGGTCGTGTCCCGGGTCAAGCTGATCGCCGAGCCCTGGGACGTCAACCAGCCCGACTCGTACGACGTGGGCCGCTTCCCGCCGGGCTGGACCGAGTGGAACGGGAAGTACCGCGACACCGTGCGGTCGTTCTGGCGCGGCGACGACGGCACGCTGGCCGACCTCGGCACCCGGATCACCGGCTCTCCCGAGCTCTACGGTCCGGCCCGCAACCGCCCGTCCGCGTCGGTCAACATCGTCACCACCCACGACGGGTTCACCCTGCGGGACCTGGTGTCCTACAACGACAAGCACAACGACGACAACGTGCCCGACCCCGGCGGCGCCGACGACAACCGGTCCTGGAACTGCGGGGCCGAGGGCCCGACCGACGACCCCGGCATCACCGCCCTGCGGGGCCGCCAGTCCCGGGCCCTGTTGGCGACGCTGTTCCTGTCCCGCGGCGTGCCGATGCTGCTCGGCGGCGACGAGCTGGGCCGGACCCAGCGCGGCAACAACAACGCCTACTGCCAGGACAACGAGGTCTCCTGGTACGACTGGTCCGCTGTGGACGGTGAGCTGCTGGAGTTCACCCGGACGCTGATCGCCTTCCGCAAGGCCCACCCGGTGCTGCGCCGGCGCCGCTACCTGACGCCGGACGACATGCGGTGGTACACGCCGGCCGGCGTCCCCATGACCGACGCCGACTGGGGCTGGTCCCGGGTCGTGGTGGCGCACGTGGACGGCTCGGTGCAGCCCGACCTGGATGAGCGCGGCCGGCCGGAGCTGGACG
>DATINN010000295.1:0-9179 GCA_035474175.1 Mycobacteriales bacterium
TGGGTCTGCAGCGGTTCCGGATGCTGGTCGGGGGCAAGGCGGTCGACGCCCTGTCCGGGGCGACGTTCGAGTCGGAGAACCCGTACACGGGCGAGCCGTGGGCGGTCGTCCCGGACGGCGGCCCGGCCGACGTGGACGCCGCCGTCGGCGCCGCCCGGGCCGCGCTGGACGGCGAGTGGGGCGCGCTGACCGGCTTCGACCGGGCCGCGCTGCTGCACCGGCTGGCCGACCGCATCGACGCCGACGCCGAGCGGCTGGCCCGGCTGGAGGTCAACGACTCCGGCAAGCTCTACCGGGAGATGATCGGGCAGCTGCGCGGCCTCGGCGGCTGGTACCGCTGGTTCGCCGGGCTGGCGGACAAGCTGGAGGGCCGGCAGATCCCCACCGGCAATCCCGGCTACCTCGTCTACACCCGACGCGAGCCGGTCGGCGTGGTCGCCGCGATCACCCCGTGGAACTCGCCGCTGCTGCTGCTGACCTGGAAGCTGGCGCCCGCGCTGGCGGCCGGGTGCACGGCCGTGGTCAAGCCGTCCGAGCACTCGCCGGTCTCCACGCTCGGCTTCGCGTCGCTGTTCGCCGACGCCGGCTTCCCGCCCGGCGTGGTCAACGTCGTCACCGGGCTGTCCCGGGAGACCGGCGCCGCGCTGGCCGGGCACCCGGGGATCGACAAGGTCGCGTTCACCGGCTCGACCGCGACCGGCAAGGCGGTGGCCCGGGCGGCCGCGGACAACCTGACCAAGGTGACGCTGGAGCTCGGCGGCAAGTCGCCGCAGGTGGTCTTCCCGGACGCGGACCTGGAGGCGGCCGCGAACGGCGTGGTCGCCGGCGTCTTCGCCGCCACCGGCCAGACCTGCATGGCCGGCTCCCGGCTGATCGTGCACGAGTCCGTGCACGACGGGCTGGTCCGCCTGGTCGCCGACCGGGCGGCCCGGATCCGGCTCGGCGACCCCAACGACGCCGGCACCGAGATGGGTCCGGTGGCCAACCGGCCGCAGTACGAGAAGGTCCTCGGTTACCTGGAGACGGCGCGGGCCGAGGGCGCCACCGTCGCGTACGGCGGGGCGTCCGAGGACGGCCTGTTCGTCCAGCCCACGGTGCTGACCGGGGTGACGCCGGCCTCGACCGTCTACCGCGAGGAGGTGTTCGGGCCGGTGCTGGCGGCGGTGCCGTTCTCGACCGAGGACGAGGCGGTGAAGCTGGCCAACGACACGCCGTACGGGCTGGCCGGGGCGGTGTGGACCAAGGACGTGCACCGGGCCCACCGGGTCGCGGCCCGGATCCGGGCCGGCACGGTGTGGATCAACGCGTACCGGGTGGTGGCGCCGAACGTGCCCTTCGGCGGGTTCGGCAGCTCCGGGCTGGGCCGGGAGAACGGGTTGCGGGCCGTCGACGAGTACCTGGTGGAGAAGGCGGTCTGGGTCGAGCTGACCGGAGGAACGCGGGACCCCTTCACGCTGGGCTGAACGCCCGCCTCCGGTTGCCCGAAAGAGCAATCCTGGGGAAACGCTGGCAATCTGCTGGGAGGATGCTGAAAAGGCGTCGGGAAATGTCACCCGGCGCCGCTACGGTCCCGACCGTGGAGACTCTCGCCCGATTCGTCCTGCGCCACCGACTCCTGGTCGCCCTCAGCTGGCTCGTCCTGCTGATCGGCGGCGGCATCGCCGCGGGTCCGGCCGCCGGCCGGCTCAACTTCGACTTCTCGCTGCCGGGCCAGCCCGGTTACCAGACCGAGCAGCAGATGATCTCCACGTTCGGGACGAGCAGTTCCGACACGCTGGTGCCGGTGCTGACGGTGCCGGCCGGTGAGACCGTGCAGCAGCACTCGGCCGAGATCAAGGCGATCTTCCAGACCGTGCGGACCAGGGTGCCCCAGGCCCGGGTGGTCGATCTGGCCAGCACGGGTGACTCCCGGTTCGTCACCAACGACGGGCGGAGCACGTTCGCGCTGATCCAGGGGCCGGAGCCGCAGGGCTTCGGACCTGGTCTGGAGGAGGCGCTCAATCCGGTGCTCACCCCCGCGGCCAAGGCCGCCGGGCTGGACTACGGGCTGACCTCCTACACGCTGCTGGCCGCCGGGGGTGAGACCGACGGGCCGTCGGTGCTGGTGGAGACGCTGTTCGGGGCGCTCGGCGCGCTGGCGGTGCTGGTGTTCGTGTTCGCGTCGTTCCTGGCCTTCGTGCCGCTGGTGATCGCGGCCGTGTCGATCCTGACGACCTTCCTGGCGGTGCTCGGCCTGACCTACCTGACCGACGTCAGCTTCGTCGTGCAGTTCCTCATCGCGCTGGTCGGCCTCGGCGTCGCCATCGACTACTCGCTGCTGCTGGTGTCGCGCTGGCGCGAGGAGCGGGCCCACGGGCGCGACAACGACGAGGCCGTCGTGGTCGCGGTGAAGACGGCCGGGCACGCCGTGCTCGCCTCCGGCGTGACCGTGGCGATCAGCCTGCTGGCGCTGCTGGTGGTGCCGGTGCCGTTCCTGCGCAGCATGGGCCTCGGCGGCATGCTCATCCCGCTGGTCAGCGTCGCGGTGGTGCTGACGCTGCTGCCCGCGCTGCTGTCCAAGATCGGGCCGAAGGTCGACTTCCCCCGGATCCGGCACGACGCCGTCGCCGCCCGCGGCTGGTCGGCCTGGGCCCGGCTGATCGTCCGGCGCCGGTGGATCGCCACCGGGGTCGCCGCGGTGCTGCTCGGCCTGCTCATCGCGCCGGTGTTCGGGGTCAAGGTCGGCCAGGCCGGGACCGACTCGCTGGCCCGCAGCGGCCCGGCGTACGAAACCCTGCAGAAACTGGGGACCGGCGGGGTCGGTGACGGCATCCTGACCCCGATCGAGTTGCTGGTGCCGGACGGGAAGGCCCAGGCCGCGGTGGACGCGGCCAAGTCGGTGGACGGGGTGCGCACGGCCGTGATCGGCGGTAGCAAGAACGGCACCACGATCGTCGACGTGCTGCCCAACCTGGAGACGGTCGACAGCAGCAGCAACGGGGTCACCGACGATGTGCGGACCGCCGTCGAGCAGGCGACGGCGGGCGAGGCCGGTGTGGCCGGGACCGGCGCGATCATCCAGGACTACTTCCGTGCCGTCTACGACAACTTCCCGTACGTGCTGCTGCTGATCGCGATCATCACGTTCGTCCTGCTGGTGCGGACGTTCCGATCGGTGCTGCTGCCGATCAAGGCGGTGGTGCTCAACCTGATCTCGCTGGCCGCGGTCTTCGGCGCGGTCACGTATTTCTGGCAGAACGGCCACGGGTCGAACGCGATCTTCGGGGTGTCGGGGACGGGCGCGATCACGTTCTGGCTGCCCGTGATCATCTTCGCGTTCCTGTTCGGGCTGTCGATGGACTACGAGGTGTTCATCCTGGCCCGGATGCGGGAGGAGTACGACCGGACCGGTTCCACGTCCACAGCCGTGATCACCGGGCTGGGGCGGACCGGGCGGCTGGTCACGTCGGCGGCGCTGATCCTGTTCTTCTCCTTCGCCGCGCTGGCGGCGTCGCCCGGCACCGACATCAAGGTGCTCGGGACCGCGCTCGGGGTCGGCATCCTGATCGACGCGACGCTCGTGCGGGCGCTGCTCGTGCCCGCGCTGGTCAGCCTCTTCGGCCGGTGGAACTGGTGGTTGCCGGCCTGGCTGGCGAAGCCGCTGCGGGTGGAGCCGTCGCCGGTGGCGCGGGCGGCGGAGCCCGACCCCGACGAGCCCCACCGCGAGCTCGCCCCGGTCTGATGACCCAGCCCGCCCGCCCCTGCCGGGGCGGGCGGGCCGGTTCCCCGCTCGCTCGGCCCCCGCCCCTGCCGGGGCCGGGCGGTCGAGTCTGGCCGCGCTCGCTCGGCCGACCGCCCGCCTCTGTCGGGGCGGGCAGGACTCCCGCCTCGACTCCTGAGCCCGGACCGCCGGTCCGGCCCGCCGGCCCGTCGGTCCGGCCGCTCGCGCGTCAGTCCAGGAGCGGGAGGCCGACCCGCTCGCGCAGCTCGGCCGGCGTGATCCCGTACGTGTCCCGCACCCGCAGCCCGTCGGCGTCCACCGTGAACACCGCGTGGTCGGTGTAGACGCGGCTGACGCAGGCCAGCCCGGTCAGCGGACACGTGCACTTCTCGACCAGCTTCGGGGAGCCGTCCCGGGCGAACAGCGGCATCATCACGAACACGGCCCGGGCGCCGATGGCCAGGTCCATCGCCCCGCCGACGGCCGGGATCGCCCCCGGCTCGCCGGTGTGCCAGTTGGCCAGGTCGCCGGCGGCCGACACCTGGAACGCGCCCAGCACGCAGACGTCCAGGTGCCCGCCCCGCATCAGGGCGAAGGAGTCGGCGTGGTGGAAGTACGACGCGCCGGCCGTCTCGGTGACCGGCAGCTTGCCCGCGTTGATGAGGTCCCGGTCGACGTCGTCGCCCTCGGCCGCCGGCCCCATCCCGAGCATGCCGTTCTCGGTGTGCAGGGTGACGCCGCTGCCGACCGGCAGGTGGTCGCCCACCATCGTCGGCAGCCCGATGCCGAGGTTGACGTAGGACCCGGCCGGGATGTCGGCCGCGACGACGCGGGCCAGCGCGCGCTTGTCCAGCGGTCCGCCCGGATGCGAGACGGTCACGGCGTCACCACCACCCGGTCCACGTAGATGCCAGGGGTGACGACCACCTCGGGGTCCAGCGCCCCGGCCTCGACCACCTCGGCGACCTGCACGACCGTGGTGGTGGCCGCCGTCGCCATCACCGGCCCGAAGTTGCGGGCCGTCTTGCGGTAGACCAGGTTGCCCACGGTGTCCGCCCGGTACGCCTTGATCAGCGCGTAGTCGCCGCGGATCGGGAACTCCAGGACGTACTCGCGGCCGTCGATGGTGCGCTGCTCCTTGCCCTCGGCCAGCGGGGTGCCGACGCCGGTGGGGCAGAAGAACGCGCCGATGCCGGCGCCGGCCGCCCGCATCCGCTCGGCCAGGTTGCCCTGCGGCACCAGCTCCAGCTCGATCCGCCCGTCCCGGTAGAGGGAGTCGAAGACGTACGAGTCGGTCTGCCGGGGGAACGAGCAGACGATCTTGCGGACCAGCCCAGCCGCCAGCAGCGCGGCCAGCCCGGTGTCGCCGTTGCCGGCGTTGTTGTTGACCACCGTGAGGTCTCGGGCCCCGTGCCGGCGCAGCGCGTCGATCAGCTCCACCGGCTGCCCGGCCGTGCCGAACCCGCCGATGAGGACGGTCGCGCCGTCGGGGATGTCGGCGACGGCCGCGTCGACCTCGTCCACGAAAGCGGTCACTGTGCTGCCCTCCGTTCGCCTCGTCGGTCGCTCCGCTCCTCGGGCGGCCGCGGGGCGAACCACCGCGCGGGGGCCCTGCGATGCTCACTCCCTCGTCGGCTCACGACGCCACGTTCTCCAGCACCACGGCGAGGCCCTGCCCGACCCCGATGCAGATCGCCGCGACGCCCCAGCGGTGCCCGTCCGCGCGCAGGACCGCGGCCAGCGTGCCCAGGATGCGGCCGCCGGACGCACCCAGCGGGTGTCCGAGGGCGATCGCGCCGCCGCGGGTGTTGACGATCTCCGGGTCGATCGGCCACGCGTCCAGGCAGGCCAGCGACTGCACCGCGAAGGCCTCGTTGAGCTCGACCGCGCCGACGTCGGACCAGTCGATGCCGGCCCGGGCCAGCGCCCGGTTGGCCGCCTCGACCGGCGCGTAGCCGAAGCTCTGCGGCTCCAGCGCGAAGGCGCCGCGGCCGGCGACCCGGGCCACCGGGTCGCGGCCGATCGCGCCCGCCGCCTCGCCCGAGCCGAGCAGCACCGCCGAGGCGCCGTCGGTGAGCGGGGAGGCGTTGCCGGCGGTGATCGTCCCGTCCTTGCGGAACGACGGGCGCAGTGCGGCCATCTTCTCCGGGGTGCCGCCGGGCCGGATGCCCTCGTCCCGGTCCAGCCCGGTGTCCGGCACCGGCTCGACCAGGTCCTTGTAGAAGCCGGCGGTCCAGGCCTCGTCGGCCAGCCGGTGCGAGCGCAGCGCGAACGCGTCCTGCCGCTCCCGGGAGATGCCGTAGCGCTCGCCCAGCTGCTCGCAGGCCTCGCCCAGCGAGACCGTCCACTCCGGACGCATCGCCGGGTTGACCAGCCGCCAGCCCAGCGTGGTCGACACCGCCTCCACGTTGCCGGTCGGGAACGCCTTGGCCGGCTTCGGCAGCACCCACGGCGCCCGGGTCATCGACTCGACCCCGCCGGCCACGACCACGCCGGCATCGCCGGTCTCGATCATCCGGGCCGCGCCCATGGCCGCGTCCAGGCTGGACCCGCAGAGCCGGTTGACGGTCGAGCCCGGCACCGAGACCGGCAGCCCGGCCAGCAGCGCCGCCATCCGGCCGACGTTGCGGTTCTCCTCGCCCGCGCCGTTCGCGTTGCCCAGCGTCACCTCGGCGACCTGGCCCGGGTCGAGCCCGGGCGAGCGCGCCAGCAGGGTCTTCAGGGCGAAGGCGGCCAGGTCGTCCGGCCGGCTGCCGGCCAGCGCCCCGCCGAGCCGGCCGAACGGGGTCCGGACCGCGTCGTAGACGTACGCCTCGGTCACTCGTCGTCCTCCTCCAGGACCTCCCGGGCGATCCGGAAGGCGGTGTTCGCGTCCGGGACCCCGAGGTAGACCGCGCACTGCAGCAGCACCTCGGTGATCTCCTGGACGGTCAGCCCGTTGCGCCGGGCCGCCCGCAGGTGCATGGCCAGCTCGTCGTGGTGGCCGCGGGCGACCAGCGCGGTGAGCACGACCATCGACCGGCTGCGCCGGTCCAGGCCGAGGCGGGTCCAGATACCGCCCCAGGCGTACTGCTCGATGAAGTCCTGGAAGTCGCGGTCCAGGTCGGTGGTGCCGGCCGCGGCCCGGTCCACGTGGGCGTCGCCGAGCACGTCCCGGCGGACCCGGTTGCCGGCGGCCCGGAGGTCGGCGAGGGTCAGCCCCCCGGGGCCGGGCAGCGGCCGGCGCAGCAGGTAGCCGACGAGCAGCGCCGCGGTCGCGGCCGGCGCCTCGGCCGGGGCCAGGTGACCCACGCCGTCCAGCACGGCCAGCTGCCCGTCCGGCACCGCGGCCACGATCGCGCGCAGCCCGTCGACCGGCGTCCGGCTGTCGTACGCGCCGCCGATCGCGACGACCTGGCTGCGGATCTCCCCGAGCCGGTCGGTGACGTCGAAGCCGGCCAGCGCCTCGCAGGCCCAGGCGTAGCTGGCGTCGTCGGCGCCGGCCAGGTGGTCGAGCAGGGCGGCGGCGACGGCCGGCTCCCGGTCGGCGAACCCGGGCCCGAACCAGGTCTCGGCCGCGGTCGGGACCACCGCCCGGGTGCCCTCGGCGCGGACCAGCGCGGCCCGGTCGGTCCACTTCTGGGCCGTGCCGATCCGCGCGCCGGTGCAGATCAGCGCGGCCGCGGCGACGTGGTGGCCGAGCAGGAGCTCCAGCCCGACGGCGCCGCCGATCGAGTCGCCGGCGTAGTGGAACGGCCGGTCGCCGGCCAGCGCCAGCACGCCCGCGGCCAGCTCGGCCACCGTGTACGGCCCGGTGGCCGGGGCGGACGCGCCGTGCCCGGGCAGGTCCCAGCCGATCACCTCGAAGTGCTCGGCCAGCTCGGCCGCGCAGCGGGTCCACAGCGTCGCCGCGGAAGTGCCGAGCGCGGGCCCGACCAGCAGTCGCGGGCCCCGGCCGCCGAGCGGCGTGCCGGTCAGCCGCGGGATCACCGCCCCTCCAGGAACACCGTCTCATTGTCCCCTTGCAGGACGATGTCGAGCACGAGGCCACCGTCCCGCGCGGTCGCGACCAGGGTCCGGCGCCGCTCCGGCGGCAGCGCCGCCAGCAGCGGGTCGGCGGCCAGCACGGCGGGCTCGCCCGGCAGGTAGACCCGGGTCCACAGCCGGTCCAGCAGCCCGCGGGCGAACACGGTCAGGGCGAAGAACGGCGCCGCCCCGGGCCGGGTCGGCCCCGGCGCCAGCGTGCTGAACGACCACTGCCCGGCCGCGTCGGTGGCCGCCCGCCCCCAGCCGGTGAAGGTCCAGCCGTCCCGCCGCAGCGACCCCGGCCGGCGCAGCACCGTCCCGGCCGGGTCCGGCTGCCACAGCTCCAGCAGCGCGTCCGGCACCGGGTCGCCGGCGCCGTCGAGCACCCGCCCGTGCAGCCGGACCGCGTCCGGATGTCCCGGCGGCACCAGGAACGGCCCGCTCCCGTACGGCAGGGACAGGCCGAAGAACGGCCCGGCGGTCTGGCCCGGCGTGGGCCCGCTCACGACTCGGTCCAGGTGCGGCGCGGTCCGGTCAGGACGATGTCCCAGCGGTAGCCGGTGGCCCACTCGGGCCGGGTCACGTCGTGGTCGTAGGCGGCGATCAGGGCGGCCCGGCCGGCGGCGTCCGGGACGGACTGGTGGATCGGGTCGAGGGCGAGCAGGGGGTCGCCCGGGAAGTACATCTGGGTGATCACCCGCTCGGTGAAGTCGGTGCCGAACAGGGAGAAGTGCAGGTGGGCCGGCCGCCAGGCGTTGCGGTGGTTGCGCCACGGGTACGGCCCGGGCTTGACCGTGACGAACCGGTAGCGGCCCTCGGCGTCGGTCAGGCAGCGGCCGGTGCCGGTGAAGTTGGGGTCCAGCGGGGCCGGGTGCCGGTCCCGGCTGTGCGCATACCGCCCGGCCGCGTTGGCCTGCCACAGCTCCACCAGCTGGCCGGTGACCGGCCGGCCGCCGCCGTCGGTGACCCGGCCGGTGACGACCATCCGCTCGCCGATCGGCTCGCCCGGGTGCTGCGCGGTCAGGTCGGCCTCGCCCGGGTCGACGTCCTGGGGCCCGAAGACCGGCGCGGCCAGCTCGATCGCGTCCGGGTCGACCGGCACCCGGGGCAGCGCCGGGTGCCTCAGCACGCTGCTGCGGTAGGGCGGGTAGTCCAGCAGCGGGCCGGTGCCGGCCCGGCCGTCGTACGCGGCAGCGAGGGCGGCGATCTCGGCGCTGACCGAGGCCTGGGTGTCGGTGTCGGGCACCCTGAGCACGTTACCTGCGGCCGGCCAGGGCGTGTCTCCTGAGTGTCCGGCGCCGCCACCGCCACCAGGGAGACACGCCTAGACCAGCCGGGGTCCGGTGCCGTCGTCGGCGACCAGGTGGCAGGCGACGAGCTCGCCCGCCGGCCCGACCGGCCGCAGCGGCGGCACCTCGGTCGCGCAGACGTCCGTCGCGACCGGGCAGCGCGGGTGGAACCGGCAACCGGACGG
>DATINN010000296.1:0-10568 GCA_035474175.1 Mycobacteriales bacterium
CACCAGTCTGTCGGAGGGCATGACCGCCACCGCGCTGACCCGCTTCCTCAACGAATATCTGACGCCGATGACCGACATCGTGCTGTAACAGCGCGGCACCGTCGACAAATACATCGGCGACGCGATCATGGCGTTCTGGAACGCGCCGCTGGATGACGACAATCACGCCGGCAATGCTCTGCGCTCGGCGCTGGCGATGGTGAGCCGGATGGCGGCGCTCAACACCAGATGGCGGGCGGAGGCGCGCCCTGCCGGCCCAGGGTGAGCACCACGTGGGCGCCGGGCGCGTGCTTGGCCACGTTGCGCAGCGCCTCCCGGCCGACCCGGATCAGCGCGGCCCGGTGGCCGGCCGGCAGCGGCGGCAGGTCCTCGGCGACCACCTCGACGGTGACGCCGGCGGCGCGGACGTCCTCCGCGATCACCCGCAGCGCCGCGGCCGGGTCGGCCGCCCCGCTGGCCGCCGCGTACTGCATGCCGGTGAGCTCGCGCAGCGCCAGCACGTCGTCGTGGACCAGCCGCTGGGCCGTGCGCAGGGTCGTCTGCAGCGCGTCGATCCGGGGCGTGGCGACGGTGTCGCTGAGCCCGGCGATCTGCCCGTCCAGCGCGGTCAGCGCGTAGCCGACCCCGGCCAGGTCCTGGATCACCCCGTCGTGCAGCTCGCCGGCGACCCGGCGGCGCTCGGCCGAGGACGCCTCCACCGCGAGCCGGATCATCGCCTGCCGTTCCCGCTCGTACCGGGAGACGCGGCGAGCCAGGCCGAAGGCCAGCGGGACCAGCAGCAGCCCGAGGATGAGCACGGCCGCCACCACGACCGGGATGATCCGCCAGATCAGCGCGGCCTCGTCGGACCGCAGCCCGTCGGCGTTGAAGTAGGTCTCGACCAGGATCGGGCGGCCGTTGGTGTCGCGGGTCCCCGCGTACACCTCCAGGCTCTTGCCGAAGACCCGGTCGTGCTCGTTCTCGGACTTGCTCAGGTCGGAGATGTCGGAGTCGACGCCGCCGTTCTGCAGGACGGCCCGGTCCTCCGGGTCGATCGGGAACTGCAGGCCGATCTGCTCCGGGTCGTCGCAGTAGAGGATCGTCCCCTCGGCCGACCAGACCTTGACCCGCTGGATGGTGTCGCCGGAGCGGCGCAGCTGCACCCGCTGGTCCAGCGCCCGCAGCGCCGCCGGGTCGCGGTCGCGGACGTCCTGGTCGACCAGCGGGGCGACGACCCGGTTGGCGATCGCCGCGCCGGTGGTCTCGGCGTGTCGCAGCGCCTCGCTCTGCACCAGCCGGACGCAGATGATGGCGGCGGTCGCGCCGACGACGACGAGCGCGGCGAGGCTCACGGCGGCGTGCTGGACCAGCGCCTGAGCGACGACGGACAGTCGCCGGTACCGTCGCATCATTGCCCCGTTCCCCGACCGCCGACCGACATTGTGGACGTTACAAGCTCAGGTCGCCCCGGGCATGTCGAACGGCGAACTGGGGCACGCCTGACCGGACAGCATCGAGCCGGGTGGCCCTCGGCCACCCGGCTCCTGCCGTACCCCGCCATCCGGATCGTGCTGTGCTGCGGATCGTGCTGGTGGTGCCGATCGTGCTGGTGGCGCGGATCGTGCTGTGCTGCGGTCAGTCGTCGGAGCCGTGGCCGCCGGAGCCGGAGTCGTCGCCGCCCCTGTCGTCCGAGCCGCCGCGGCCGGAGCCACCCCGGTCGCCACCCCGGTCGTCGCCGGCCCGGTCGCCGCCGCGGTCGTCGCCGGCGTCGTGGGTGGCCGGGTCGTCGCTGCCGGTGTGCCGGGCGTGGGTCTCACCCTCGGCCACCCGCCCGCGGGCCTCGGCCTCGCGGTGCACGCCGGTGCTGTCATCCACGCCGGTGTGCCGGGCGTGCGTCTCGCCCTCGGCCACCCGGCCGCGGGCCTCGGCCTCGCGATGCACCGACGCCGCCTTCCGGGCCGCGGCCGTCTTCGTCGCCGCGGCCGCCTTCGCGGCCGCCGCCTTCGTCGCCGCGGCCGCCTTGGTGGCGGCGGCCGAGCGGGCCGCCTCGCCCTCGGCCACCCGGCCCCGGGCCTCGGCCTCGCGCCGGGCCGCCTCGCCCTCGGCGACCCGCCCGCGCGCCTCCGCCTCCGGGCCGCTCTGGGCCACCAGCGCGGCCGGCGCCAGCACCGGCCGCGACACCGCCTGCGAACCGGCCGCCTGGGCCACGCCGACGCCGACCCCGAGACCACCCACGACCGCCGCGGCGCCCGCGGCCACCGCCCACGCCTTCACGAACGCCATCTCTCTGTCCTCCTGCATCGCATGTCCTGCTGACAGGAAGGACTCTCGGCCCGCGCGGGACAACGACGCCCCAGCCGAACCTCAACAGCGCGATAAGTCTCCGGGCTAGTGCCCGAAGACGTCGGAGTCGGTGGCCGCGTCCTCGCCCCGGTCGAGCCCGGACAGCGCGTCGACCTGCTCCGGCGTGAGCTCGAAGTCGACGACGTCGAGGTTCTGCCGCAGCCGCTCCGGGTTGGCCGACTTCGGCACCGCGACCAGCCCGAGCTGGACGTGCCAGCGCAGCACGACCTGGGCCGGCGCCTTGCCGGTCTCCTCCGCGATCCGGGCCACGACCGGCTCGGCCAGCACGTCGGCGCCGTTGCCGCCGAGCGGCGACCACGACTCGGTGACGATCCCGCTGGCCTGGTGCCAGACCCGGGCGTCGGCCCGGGTGACCAGCGGGTTGAGCTCGATCTGGTTGACGTCCGGCACCACGCTGGTCTCGGTGATGATCCGGTCCAGGTGCGCCGGCTTGAAGTTGGACGTCCCGATCGCCCGCACCCGGCCCGCCTCCAGCAGCTGCACCAGCCCGTCCCAGGCCTGGACGTACTGGTCCTGGGCCGGGTTGGGCCAGTGGATGAGCAGCAGGTCGAGGTAGTCCAGCCCGAGCCGGTCGATGCTGCCCTCGAACGCCTGGGCGGCCAGGTCCCGCCCGTGCCAGCGCTTGTTGAACTTGGTGGTGACGAACAGCTCCTCGCGCGGCACCCCGGCGGCCTTGATGCCGGCCCCGACGCCGACCTCGTTGCCGTAGTTCTCCGCGGTGTCCAGGAGCCGGTAGCCGGCACCGATCGCGTCGGCGACCACCCGCTCGGCCTCGTCGTCGGTCATCGGCGAGGTGCCGAGCCCGATCTGGGGGATCTCCGCGCCGTGCAGCAGGCGCAGGGTCGGAACGGTCATCGCGGCGTCTCCCGAGGGGCGAGGGGTGGCGGTGGGGCGGGGCCGACCGAGACTAGATCAGGCCGGCCAGCAGGGTCGCGGCCTCCTCGTCCGGTACGTCGGCGGTGCACGGGCCGACGGTCACCTCGATCATCGCGGTGCCGGGCCGGGCGGTGGCCGAGACCCGGTCGGAGAGCCAGACGCCGGTGTCCCGGCCGGTGCGGGCGACGGCCTCGGCCACCGCCTCCGGTGGCGCGTCCAGGTGGACCTGGAACGCGTTCGTGTGCGGCGGGTCGGGCACGACCGCGAGCCCGTCCGCGGCCGCGATCGCGGCCGCCAGCCCGGCCGCGCGGCGGTGGTGGGCGTCCATCCGGGGCAGCTCGGTGCGCAGGCCGGCCAGCGCGGCCAGCGCGTACGGGAAGGCGGCGAACATGCTGCCGCCGTGCCGGGTGATCCAGACGCCGGCCTCGGCCAGCACGTCGGCCGGGGCCAGCAGCGCGCACCCGCCGAGCCCGCCGAGTCCCTTGTAGAACGACACGTAGACGGAGTCGGCCAGCGCCGCGATCTCGGCCGGGGAGTGCCCGAGGCCGGTCGCCGACTCCCACAGCCGGGCCCCGTCCAGGTGCAGCGGCACCCCGTGGGCCCGGCACCAGTCCGAGATCGCGACCAGCTCGTCCCACGACGGCAGCAGGTGCCCGGCCCGCCGCAGCGGCAGCTCGACCACCACGGCGCCCAGCCGCTCGGCCACCTTCTCCAGGTCGGCGCTGGTGAAGGGCCGGTGGTGGCCCAGCCGGACCGGGCGCAGCCCGTGCAGCCGCTCGTACGCGGAGGCCTCGTCCAGGTCGATGTGGCTCAACGGGTGGACGGCCACCGACGGCGCCCCGCGCCGGTCGGTCCAGCTCCGCAGCACGGCCTGCTGGGCCATGACGCCCTTGATCACGAAGACGGCGGACGGCATCCCGAGCAGGGCCGCCACCTCGGTCTGGACGGACTGCAGGACGGCGCCGCGGCCGTACCGGTCGGGCCGGCCGGCGGCCTCGGGGGAGTCGGCGAGGGCGCGCAGCCAGGCCCGCATCTCCTGCGGCGGGTGTCCGGACAGGCGGCGCCGGGCGGTGGCCCGCTCCGGGCGCCGGGACAGGTCGATCAGCTCGGTCATGTCCGATCCCTACCCGGGTGCGGCGAGGTTGCGACGTGTCCGCCCGGTTGGCCCGGCGGTCGGTGAACACCGGGCGAACACTGCGCGCACTCCGGATCGAAACGTGGCTCCGGCCGCCTGGGCGACCCCACGCTGGTGTCGTGACAGCTGCTTCGGTGGTTCTCGTGCTGGTCGTGATCACCGCCCTCGGCTTCGACTTCACCAACGGGTTCCACGACACGGCGAACGCGATGGCCACGTCCATCGCCACCCACGCCCTGCGACCCCGGACGGCGGTGCTGCTGTCGGGGATCCTCAACCTCGTCGGCGCCTTCCTGTCGGTGGAGGTCGCGCTCACGGTGACCAACGCCGTGGTCAGGATCCAGAACTCCAACGGCACCCCGAAGCCCGACCTGCTCGCCGACGGCGGCATGGCCCTGCTGCTGATCGTGCTGGCCGGGCTGATCGGCGGCATCGTCTGGAACCTGCTGACCTGGCTGCTGGGCCTGCCCTCCAGCTCCTCGCACGCGCTGTTCGGGGGCCTGATCGGCGCCGCCGTCGCCGGCCTGGGCTGGGCCGGGGTCAACTGGAACGGCGACGGCAGCAAGCTCGACGGCGTCGTCGGCAAGGTCGTGCTGCCGGCCCTGCTCTCGCCGCTCATCGCCGGCCTGGTGGCCGCGATCGGCACCTGGCTGATCTACCGGGTGGTGGCCGGGGTGGCCACCCGCTTCACCGACGACGGGTTCCGCTGGGGCCAGATCGGCTCGGCCTCGCTGGTCTCGCTCGCGCACGGCACCAACGACGCGCAGAAGACGATGGGCGTGATCACGCTCGCCCTGATCGGCTCCGGGCACTGGAGCGACACCGGCAGCATCCCGTTCTGGGTCAAGGCGGCGTGCGCGCTGGCCATCGCCTCCGGGACCTACCTGGGCGGCTGGCGGATCATCCGGACGCTGGGCAAGGGCCTGGTCGAGATCTCGCCGCCGCAGGGGATGGCGGCCGAGAGCGCCTCGGCCGTGGTCATCCTCGCCTCCAGCCAGCTCGGGTTCGCGCTGTCCACGACGCACGTCGCCACCGGCTCGATCCTCGGCGCCGGCGTGGGGCGGCGTGGCGCGGTGGTGCGCTGGCGGGTCGCCGGGCGGATGGTCACGGCCTGGCTGATCACGCTGCCGAGCGCGGCCCTGGTCGGCGCGGTCATGTGGTGGATCGCGCACCTGCTCGGCGGCGCCACCGGCGGGATCGCGATCTTCCTGCTGCTGCTCCTGGCCACCGGCGGTCTCTACCTGCGGTCCCGGCTCGAGCCGGTGCACGCCGGCAACGTCAATGACGAGTGGGAGGGCGCCGGGACCGACGCCCGCACCCCGGCCGCGGCCTGAGCGGAGGAGGACGAGATGGACAACGTGACCCTGGCCTTCGAGGCGGCCTGGAAGGTGCTCGTGGTCGGCGTGCTCCTCGGCGCCGGGCTGCCGGCGCTGTTCGCCACCGGCGTGCGCTCCCTGGCGTACGGGCCGGGCGGGGACGCCGAGGTCGGGGCGGGCGCGCACCGGGCCGGCCGGGTGCTGGCCGGGATCTGCTTCGTGGTCGTGGCCGCGGCGGTGGTGCTCGGCATCACGTACATCGTCGCGACCGGCTTCGGCAAGGTGCTCAGCTTCGAGCACGTCTACCCGACTCTCAGAGACAAGAAGTAGGAGCGCCCCGTGACCGAGACCCGCTCCACCTTCGTCGGCCGGGCCGTGGACTGGCTGCGGGCCGGCTACCCGGCCGGCGTCCCCAGGCAGGACTACGTCGCCCTGCTCGGGCTGCTGCGCCGGAAGCTGACCGACCACGAGGTCCGCGAGATCGTCCAGGAGCTGGTCTCGCTGGCCCGGCAGGGCGAGGAGATCACCACCGCCGACGTGGAGAAGCTGATCAACGAGGCGACCCTGGACGAGGCGGCCGAGGCGGACATCGCCCGGGTCTCGGCCCACCTCGCCGCCGGCGGCTGGCCGCTCGCGGACGCGCCCGTCTGAGACACGCCGTCTTAGACACGCCGTCTGAGGCGGCCCCGTCTGACCGACCCGGAGCAGGACGGCCCGCGGGCGCACCGCGCGGGCCGTCTTGCCGTCCGCTGGTCGCCGGGGCCGTAGCCTCGCCGGGTGGCCGCCGACGTCCGTCTCGTGCTGGCGCTGGTGCTGCTGGCCGGGCTGGCCGCCGGCGTGCTCGCGGTGGCCGGGGTGCGGGTCCGGCGGCAGGTGCTGGTCGCGGCCGTGCGGGCCGCGATCCAGCTGGCGCTGATCGGCTCGGTGCTGCGGCTGGTCTTCCGCTACCCGTTCGCGGTCGGCGCGGTGCTGCTGGTGATGCTGGCGACCGCGTCCTGGACGGCCGGCCGGCGGCTGCGCGACTTCCCCGGCGCGGGCCGGGCCGTGGTGGTCTCCAGCCTCGCCGGGGCGCTGCTCACCCTCGGCATCGTGTTCCTGACCGGGGCGGTCGCGTTCTCGCCCCGGTACGTGGTGGCGCTGGGCGGCATCGTCCTCGGCGGCACCATGACCGCCTGCACGATCGCCGGCCGGCAGCTGCTGGCCGGCATCCGGACCCGGCGCGAGGAGGTCGAGGGCTGGCTGGCGCTGGGGGCCACGCCCCGGCAGTCGGTGGCCGACATCGTCCGGACCGCGGCCGGCGAGGCGCTGCTGCCGGCCATCGACCAGACCCGCACGGTCGGGCTGGTGACGCTGCCGGGGGCGTTCGTGGGGGCGCTGTTCGGCGGGGCCAGCCCGGCTGACGCGGCCCGGTTCCAGCTGGTGGTGCTGGTCGGGCTGCTCGCGGCGGAGACGATCGCCGCGGTGTCGCTGACCTGGCTGCTGGGCGCGCCCCGGGTGCTGCCCGTGACCGTCCCAGTCCGCTGACCCGGTCACGGGCAGCCACACGCCCCGGCCGGGGGTCAGATCACGCGGCGGCGGAGGAGGACGGCGAGCATGCAGGCGCCCGGCAGCAGCGGCACCCACACGGTCAGCAGCCGGTACGCCAGCACGGTGGCCAGCGCCAGCGCGGCCGGCGCGCCCACCGCGACCAGGCCGCCGACCAGCGTCACGTCCAGCGCCCCGAACCCGCCCGGCGACGGCAGCAGCGCCGCCACCGCCGAGGCCACCAGGTAGGCCAGCGCCAGCGGGACCAGCGGCACGGTGCCGCCCAGCGACCGCAGCACCGCCCACAGCGTGAGGCAGTGCAGGATCGGCACGGCCAGCGAGCCGAGCCAGAGCTGGGCCGCCCGGGCCGGGGTCCGCAGCACCGCGCCGAGGGTGCCGAGCTGGTCGCGCACGTGCCGCAGCCCGCGGGCCCCCCAGCGCCGGACCGCCCAGGCCAGCAGCCCGGCCAGCGGCAGTCCGGCCGCGACCAGCAGCGGCCAGGCGGCGGGCGGCCCGCCCGGCCCGCGCCGCTCGTACGCCGCGGTCAGCGAGGCCGGCGCCAGCACCACCGCGACGACCAGCAGCGCGGTGTGGGTGACGGTGCCGGCCAGCAGGTTGAGCGCGACCGAGCCGACGGCGGCCGGGCGGCTGAGCCCGTGCCGGTGCAGGAAGCGGACGTTGACCGCCATCCCGCCGCAGCCGGCCGGCAGCACGTGGTTGGCGAAGCCCGCGGCCACCTGCACCGCGAACAGCCGCCGGAACGGCAGCCGCACCGGCACCGAGCCGAGCTGGCTGACCGTGCCGGCCGTCCACAGCCCCAGGATGCCGGTGGCCGCCAGCACCAGCCAGGCCCGGTCGGCGCCGGCGACGCTGTCGGAGCCCGCGTCCAGCGCGGCCCGCTCGCGCACCAGCAGCACGACCATGGTCAGGGTGATCGCGACCGCCAGCCCGTTGCGGACCAGGGCACCGGGGGAGCGCCCGGGTGCGCCGCCCAGGGCGGGCACCGCGTCGGCCACTGTGGACATCCGGCTCCTCTCGTTCCCCCTGCTGCCCTCGTGACGGTACGCACCTCGCCCGGCGGCGCCGAGAAACTCCCGGCCAGCGGCAGGCAAATTCCTCCGTACGGGCGCATCTGAGAGGGTGGTCCGGTGAGCGTGCCGCTGCTGGACGACCCCGCCCACCTCTCCGCGCTGGACGCCGAGTGCCTGCGGGTGCTGCGGTTCGCGGCGGCGTCCCGGCGGCCGGACGGCGGCTTCGGCTGGCTCGACGAGCGCGGCCGGATCGACCCGGACCGCCCGGTGCTGACCTGGGTCACGGCCCGGATGACGCACGTCTTCGCGCTCGGCCACCTGCTCGGCCAGGCCGGGCACGACGCCCTGGTCGGGCACGGCGTCGCCGCGCTGACCGGGCTGCTGCGCGACCCCGACCACGGCGGGTGGTTCGCCTCGGTGCGCCCGCAGGACGCGGCCAAGCAGGCGTACGGGCACGCCTTCGTGGTGCTGGCCGCGAGCAGCGCCGTGGTGGCCGGCGACCCGGGCGGCGCCGCCCTGCTGGCCGACGCACTGTCCATTGTGGAGCGCCGGTTCTGGCGCGAGGACGACGGCATGATGGTGGAGGCGTGGGACCGGGACTGGTCCACCCTCGACCCCTACCGCGGCGTCAACGCCAACATGCACACGGTGGAGGCGTTCCTGGCCGCGGCCGACGTGACCGGCGACGCGGTCTGGCGGCGGCGGGCGCTGCGGATCACCGAGCGGGTCGTGCACGGCTTCGCCCGGGACGCGGGCTGGATGCTGCCGGAGCACTTCGACGCGTCCTGGTCGCCGCGGCCGGACTACAACCGGGACCACCCCGCCGACCAGTTCCGGCCGTACGGGGTGACGATCGGGCACCTGTTCGAGTGGTCGCGGCTGGCCCTGGACGTGCGGGCCGCGCTCGGCCCGGACGCGCCCGACTGGCTGCTGCCCGACGCGCGGGCGCTGTTCGCGACCGGGCTGGAGCGGGGCTGGGCCGCCGACGGCGCGGACGGGTTCGTCTACACCGTCGACCCGGCCGGCCGGCCGGTGGTGCGGGAGCGGATGCACTGGGTGGTGGCCGAGGCGCTGGCCGCCGCGGCCACGCTGCACCGGACCACGGGCGACGGTGACTACGCCGCGGCGTACGCGCGGAGCTGGGAGTTCGCCGAGCGGTTCCTCATCGACCGGGAGCACGGGTCCTGGCACCACGAGCTGGACGAGCACAACCGGCCGGCGGCGACGGTGTGGCCGGGCAAGCCCGACGCCTACCACGTCGTGCAGGCGATGCTGATCCCGCGGCTGCCGGCCGCGCCGACCCTCGCGACCGCGCTGGCCGGCGGTCGGTAGCGTCGGGCGCGTGACGGACTACGCCGACCTCGCCGCGTTCCTGTCCCTGCCCCGGCTGACCGGCCTGGCGCTGAGCCCCGACGGCAGCCGGCTGGTCG
Source organism: Mycobacteriales bacterium (assembly GCA_035474175.1). Taxonomy (GTDB): domain Bacteria; phylum Actinomycetota; class Actinomycetes; order Mycobacteriales; family CADCTP01; genus CADCTP01. The sequence continues at coordinate 9,656 of DATINN010000296.1, forward strand.
CCGCCGTGCAGCGGCCCGACGCCAAGAACGCCCGGTACGTCTCCTCGCTGTGGGAGGTGCCGCTGGCCGGCGGCGAGCCGGTGCGGCTGACCCGCTCGGAGAAGGGCGAGTCGGCGCCGGCCTTCCGGCCCGACGGCTCGCTGCTGTTCATCTCGTCCCGGCCCGACCCGGACGGCGAGGAGGACGAGACGGCGCTGTGGGTGCTGCCGCCGGTGGGGGAGCCGCGGGTGCTGGCCCGCTCGGCCGGCGGGCTGTCCGGACCGGTGGTGGCGGCCGACGCCGGCACGGTCGTGGTCGCCGGCAGCCGCCTGCCCGGGTCCGCGGACCCGGCCGGCGACGGTGCGCGGCGAACGGTGCGCAAGGACCGCCGGATCAACGCGATCCTGCACACCGGCCTGCCGATCCGCTACTGGGACCACGAGCTCGGCGTCGACGAGCCCCGGCTGCTGGTGCTCGGCCCCGAGGGCGGGCCCCGCGACGCCGCGCCCCGCGACGTTGCGGGCGGGCCCCGCGACGCCGCGGGCGGGCTCCGGGACCTGGCCCCGGACGCCGGCCCGGCCCTGGTCAACGCCGATTACTCGATCACCGCCGACGGCGCCACGGTCGCCACCACCTGGCGCACCCGCGGTCCCGGCGGCACGGTCGACACCCGGGTCGTGCTGATCGACGTCGCCACCGGCACCCGGACGCCGCTGCCCACCGAGGCGGACTGCGAGCACGAGACACCCCGGATCGCCCCGGACGGCTCCGCCGTCGCGCTCCTGCGGTTTCCCGTCGAGGGCACGTACGAGACGCCGACCGAGTGGGACCTGCTGATCGTCCCGGTGGCCGGCGGGCCGGCCGTCCCGGTCGAGGTCGGCGACCTCTACCCGAACGAGTGGGTCTGGTCCGCCGACGCCGGCACCCTCTACGT
>DATINN010000297.1:0-8990 GCA_035474175.1 Mycobacteriales bacterium
CACCTGGCCCCACCTCCGCCGCAGGTCCTACCCACCCGGGCGGGCCTCAGCGGCCCGGGCCCGGAACAGCTCGCGCTCGCGGGCGTTGCCGGTCAGCTCGGCCGCGCGGGCGAACTCGGCCCGGGCCTCCTCGTGCCTGCAGCTCCAGCAGCGCGGCCAGGCCGTGCACCTCCGGCTGATCCGGCAGCAGGCCCTGCAACAGCCGGGCCAGCCGGAGCGCGTCCGCGCACAGCTCCGGGCGGGTGCTTCGAACGGGGCCGCGGATTTCGACAGCGACCGCGAAGTTTCTTCAGCCGGCCGTGCGGCGCAGGGTGATCCGGTCGATCTCCGTGTACGGCTCGGGCCGGCCGGGCAGCGCGTCGGCCAGCGTGCGCAGCGTCATCGTGGTGGTCCGCCCGGGCGCGGCCGGGCGCACGTCGACGGCCAGGAAGGCGTAGCCGTCGTACCGGGTCCGGGACCAGGCGACGGTCTCCGGCGCCCGGACCCCGTCCGGGTCCCAGACGTAGGAGTCGACGGTGCCGGGGCCGGGGCGGTCCCGGAAGCGCTCCGGCGCCGGGAAGGAGTAGCGGGCCCGGCCGCCGGAGCCGATGCAGAGGTAGGTGGTGCCGTCGGTGGCCGGGTCGACGGTGGACCCGTCCGGCGCGGCCCGGGTCGCCCGCCCGGCCCGGATCGGGTCGGTCCGCTCCATCACGTGGTTGTGGCCCTGGATGGCCAGGTCGACCTGGTAGCGGTCGAACAGCGGGGCCAGCGCGTCCCGGACGCCGCCGTCGGAGGCGTGCTCGCGGGTGGTCGAGTAGGCGCAGTGGTGGAAGAACGCGACCACGAAGTCGATCCCGGGCCGGGCCCGCCAGGTCCGCAGCGTGTCCTCCAGCCAGCGGACCTGGGCCCCGCCGGAGTAGCCGCGGTTGGACCGGATCTCGGCCGACAGCTCGTTGGCGTCCAGCGCGACCACGCCGAGCGGGCCGTGGGTGAACCGGTAGACCGACGGGCAGCCGGCCGGCCCGTTGCCGGGCAGGTCCAGCCGGGCCGCGTGCCCGCCGTACCCGTGCACCCCGTACGCCGGCTCCATGTCGTGGTTGCCGGTCGCGAACATCCACGGCGCGTACGCGGCCCGGGCGTCGATCCGGGCCAGGAACACGTCCCAGACGTACGGGTCGAAGGTGTCGGTGCCGAGCCCGGTGCCGGAGGTGTCGGCGTAGCAGATGTCACCGGCCAGCAGCGTGAACGCCGGCCGCTGCGTGGCCATCCGGTCGATCTGGGTCCAGGCCGGGCGCGGGTCGCGGGCGGCGACCGGATCGCCGGCCGCGTAGCCGTTGGGGTGTGGCGGCGCGTTGGTGCCGACGTCGGCGAAGGCGGTGAACGTGAACGGCTCGGTGCTGCCCCGGGCGGGCGCGGTGACGACGTGCGCGTCCCCGGTGGTGGTGCCGTCGGACAGCCGGATCCGGTAGTGGTAGGTCGTGCCCGGCCGCAGCCCGGTCAGCGCGGCCTTGACGTAGAACTGGCTGCCCGCGCCGAGCAGGTGCACGATCCGGGCCGGCACCGGTGTGCCGTAGACCCCGGGCGCGTCACCCACGTCCACCACCGCCCGCAGCCCGGCCGGCGGGCCGGGCAGCAGCTGCGCGGTCAGCCGCAGCGCGGCCGGCCCGAGGTCGGGCGCCCAGGCCAGGTGCCGGCCGGACAGCGTCAGCCCGTGCCGCCCGGACACGCCGCCCGCGGACCGGAACGACTGCCGGCCCAGCACCACCCCGGCCGCGGCCGCCGTCCCGCCGGCGAGGAGCAGGTTGCGCCGGCTGACCCGCAGCCGGGACAGCCGGGACGCGCGCTGCTCGGCGTACTCGTCGATCGTCCGGGGCACGCCTGAGGCTACGACCGGGTGACGCGGACGGTTCCCGCGCGGCATGCTGGCGGGCATGACCGACGACCTGCTGGCCCGGCACCGCGCGGTGCTCCCGTCCTGGCTGACGCTCTACTACGACCGGCCGCTGGAGATCGTCGGGGGGTCCGGCCGCCGCCTGAAAGGCGACGACGGCAAGGAATACCTCGACTTCTTCGCCGGCATCCTCACCAACATGCTCGGCTACGCCGTGCCCGAGGTCCGGGCCGCGGTGGACAAGGTCCTCGACCGCGGCGTCGTGCACACCTCGACGCTCTACCTGATCCGGGAGCAGGTCGAGCTGGCCGAGCAGATCGCCGGCCTGTCCGGGATCGAGAACGCCAAGGTGTTCTTCTGCTCCTCCGGCACCGAGGCCAACGAGATGGCCCTGCTGCTGGCCACCCAGGCCCGCCGCTCGGCCCAGGTGCTGGCGCTGCGCAACAGCTACCACGGCCGCTCGTTCGCGGCGATGGGCATCACCGGCATCCGGGGCTGGTCGGCCTCCTCGCTGTCCCCGGTCCAGGTCTCCTACGTCCAGGGCGGCTACCGCTACCGCTCGCCGTTCAAGGACCTGCCCGACGCCGACTACAACGCCGCCTGCGCGGCCGACCTGCGCGACGTCATCGAGTCGACCACCGCCGGCGACGTGGCCTGCATGATCGCCGAGCCGGTGCAGGGCGTCGGCGGCTTCGTGGTCCCGCCGGACGGCATGCTCGGCGCGATGAAGCCGATCCTCGACGAGTACGGCATCCTGCTCGTCTCTGACGAGGTCCAGACCGGCTGGGGCCGCACCGGCGAGCACTTCTGGGGCATCGAGGCCCACGGGGTGACCCCGGACATCATGACCTTCGCCAAGGGCCTCGGTAACGGGCTGGCCATCGGTGGCGTCGTGGCCCGGGCCGAGCTGATGGACAACCTGCCGGCCAACTCGATCTCCACCTTCGGCGGCAACCCGCTGGCGACCGCGGCCGCCGCCGCCACGATCGACTACGTGCTGGAGCACGACCTGCAGGCCAACGCGCTCAAGGTCGGCGACCAGCTGCTGCGCGGGCTGCGCGACCTGGGCCAGGACCACGACGCGGTCGGCGACGTCCGGGGCAAGGGCCTGATGGCGGCGATCGAGCTGGTGCAGCCGGGCACCGACACCCCGGACGCGGCCGCGGCGGCGAAGATGATGGAGGAGACCCGGGCCCGCGGGCTGCTGGTCGGCAAGGGCGGCAAGTACGGCAACGTGATCCGGATGGCGCCGCCGCTGACCCTGACCGAGGCCGAGGCGGACGAGGGCCTGGGCATCCTGGCCGACTCGCTCACCGCCCTCGACCGGGGCTGATGCGCAGATTCACCCGATCGGATCAGAACCAAACCGGCCCCGGCATCGAAGTACAGGATGTCGAGCACGAGCTTGGGGGGCGCGTGCTAGGCGGCACCGCCTCTCGCTCCTTCTGAGGGGGACGAGCGAGAGCAGCGGGACCGAACGGCCCCGCCGGACGTCGACCCGGACGTCCGGCGGGGCCGTTCGGATCTGCGGACTAGCGTGCCGGGACTGTGGACCTCCTCGCGTACCCCCTGGTCGCCGTCTTCACGGCCGGCACCGTGCTGCTGCTGGCGGTGGCCGTCCGCCGCCTGCTCGGGCTGCGCTTCGGGATCGTCCGCACGCTGCTGGCCGGCATCCTCGCCTTCGTGGTGACCGGGCCGCTGTTCGCGGCCATGCGCTCCGGCACCGACCGGGACGCGTCCGGCACCGGGCCGTTCTGGCTGCTGGTGCTGGCGATCGCGCTGGCCCTGCTGGCCGCGATGGTCTTCCTGGTGCTGGCCGAGGTGCTGGTCCCGGCGGGCACGGTGCCCCCGCCGTACGAGTGGGTGCGGCTGGTCCGGGCCCGGGTCGCCCGCACCCGCCGGTACGGCCGGATCGTGCGGATCGCGCTGCGGCACGGGCTGGGCCGGGCCTTGCGCGGGCGGGCCGACCCGACCCGGCGCCAGGAGCTGGCCCGATCGCTGACCGCCGCCCTTGACGAGGGCGGCGTCACCTTCGTCAAGCTCGGCCAGGTGCTCTCGACCCGGCGGGACCTGCTGCCGCCGGAGTTCGTGACCGAGCTGGGGCGGCTGCAGGACCGGGCCGCGGCCGCGCCCTGGGCCGAGGTCGAGGCGACGCTGGTGGCCGAGCTCGGCCGCCCGGTGGCCGAGGTGTTCGCCGCGGTGTCGCCGGAGCCGCTGGCCGCCGCCTCGGTCGCGCAGGTGCACACCGCGACGCTGCTGACCGGGCAGGAGGTGGTGCTGAAGATCCAGCGGCCCGGGATCGGGCCGGTGGTGGAGCGGGACCTGGACATCGTGCACCGGCTGGCCCGGACGCTGGCCTCGACCACGACCTGGGGCCGGTCGATGGGGGTGCGGGAGCTGGCCGACGGGTTCGCCGTGGCGCTGCGGGAGGAGCTGGACTTCCGGGTCGAGGCCGCCAACATGGCCGCGGTCGGGTCGGCCGGCGGCGACGTGGTCGTGCCGGTGCCGCACCGGGAGCTGAGCACGGCCCGGCTGCTGGTGATGCAGCGGCTGGACGGGGTGCCGCTGGCCGCGGCCGGGCCGCTGATCGCCGAGCGCGGGCTGGACCGGCACGCGCTGGCCCGCACGCTGCTCGGCACGCTGCTGCGCCAGGTCGTGCTGGACGGCGTCTTCCACGCCGACCCGCACCCGGGCAACGTGCTGCTGCTCACCGACGGGCGGCTGGCCCTGCTGGACTTCGGCTCGGTCGGGCGGCTGGACGTGACCGTGCGGGGCGCGCTGCAGCAGCTGCTGCTGGCCGTCGACCGCGGCGACCCGGTCGCGGTCAGCGACGCGCTGCTGGAGGTGGTGCCGCGGCCGGACGAGATCGACGCGGCCGCGCTGGAGCGGGCCGTCGGCGTGGTGCTGGCCCGGCACCTCGGCCCGGGCAGCGTGCCGGGGATGCGGATGTTCGCCGACCTGGTCCGGATCGTGGCCGGGTTCGGGCTGGCGGTGCCGCCGGCGGTGGCCGCGGTGTTCCGGGCGCTGGCCACCGGGGAGGGGACGCTGACCCAGCTCGCGCCCGGCTTCGACGTGGTCGCCGAGGCCCGCCGGTTCGCGACCGCGCAGCTGGCCGAGCGGTGGCGGACGGCGTCACCGCGGCAGCTGGCCACCGACGAGCTGGTCACGCTGCTGCCGATGCTGCGCCGGGTGCCGCGGCGGGTGGACCGGATCCTGGCCGCGGCCGAGGGCGGGCGGCTGGCGGTGAACGTCCGGCTGTTCGCCGACGAGCGCGACCGCCGCTATGCCACCGGGATGCTGCAGCAGCTGCTGCTGACCGTGCTGGGGGCGACGGCCGGGCTGATGGCGGTGCTGCTGCTGGGCACCTCCGGCGGGCCGGACGTCTCGCCGGACGTGGGCCTCTACCAGCTGATCGGCTACTTCCTGCTGATCATCAGCTCGGTGCTGGTCCTCCGGGTGCTGGTGCTGATCTTCCGCCGGGACCCCTGAGCCCGCGGGCGGCGATGCCGGACAGGGCCTCCAGGACGACGCGGTTGGCCAGGTAGGCGGTGACCTCGGCCGGGTCGTACGCGGGCGCCACCTCGACCACGTCCAGCCCGACCACCGGCAGCTCCAGCCCGCACCGGCGGACCGCGTCCAGCAGCTGCCGGGAGGTCAGGCCGCCGGGCTCCGGGGTGCCGGTGCCGGGCGCCATCCCCGGGTCGACCACGTCCACGTCGACGGACAGGAACACCCCGTCGCAGTCGTCGGTCGCGATCGCGAACGCCTCGCTCAGGCACTCGTCCAGCCCGCGCGCGACCACCTCGGTCATCTCGTAGGAGCGGAAGCCCTGCTCGGCCATCCAGGCCAGCGTCTCCGGGCCGGGCCAGTAGCCGCGCAGCCCGATCTGCAGGAACCGGTCGCCGCGGACCGCGCCCGACTCGACCAGCCGGCGCATCGGCGTGCCGTGCCCGTAGAGCGCGCCCCACTGGTCGGTGCCGGTGTCGGCGTGCGCGTCGAAGTGCACGACCGAGACCCGGCCCCAGCCGACGTGCTCGGCCACGCCCTGCACGTCCGGCAGCGCGATCGAGTGGTCGCCACCGAGCACGACCGGGATCTTGCCCGCGCCGGCGACCGTGCCGACCGCGGCGCGGAGCGCGTCGAGCGAGCGCTCGATCTCGCCCGGCGGCATCTCCACGTCGCCGGCATCGGTGACGTGCAGCTCCCGCAGCGGGTCCACCCGCAGGGCCAGGTGCGGGCGGGAGCCGTCGTGCGGCAGGTAGTCGCTGGACCGGATCGCCTGCGGCCCGAACCGGGCGCCGGGCCGGTGGGTGGCGCCGCCGTCGAACGGCGCGCCGAGGACCACCGCCGCCGAGTCCGCGTACGTCGCCGGGTCGTCGAGCGCGCAGGGCGGGACGCCGAGGAAGGTGACGTCGGGTCCGTACATCGGTCCGTAGCGGGGCATGGGCGCAGGTTACGGTCAGCCGGTGAGCTCGTATGCCGGCGTCAGCCTGTGGATGGACCAGGTCGGTTCGCTGACGCCGCGGGCGGCGCTGGACGGGGACGTCGAGGCCGACGTGGCGATCGTGGGGGCGGGCTACACCGGGCTGTGGACGGCGTACTACCTCGCGGTCGCCGACCCGTCGCTGCGGATCGTGGTGGTGGAGCGGGAGGTCGCCGGGTTCGGCGCGTCCGGGCGCAACGGGGGCTGGTGCTCGGCCCTGTTCGCGGCGTCCCGGGAGGCGGTGGCGCGGGCCGCCGGCGGGGGCGCGGCCGGGGAGGCGGCCGCGGTCGAGCTGCAGGCGGCGATGGTGGAGACCGTCGACGAGGTCGGCCGGGTGGCGGCGGCGGAGGGGATCGACTGCGGGTATGCCAAGGGCGGCACGCTGACGCTCGCCACCACGCCGGCGCAGGTCGAGCGGGTCCGGGCGCACGTCACCGACGACCAGGAGTGGGGGCTGGACGGCAGCCGCTGGCTGTCCGCGGCCGAGGTGCGGGAGCGGGTGGCCGTGGCCGGGGTGCTCGGCGCCGCCTTCACCCCGCACTGCGCCCGGGTGCAGCCGGCGGCGCTGGTCCGCGGCCTGGCCCGCGCGGTGGTCGAGCGGGGCGTGCGGCTGCACGAGCGGACCGCGGCGACCGCGATCCGGCCCGGGATGGTGGTCACCGAGCGGGGTTCGGTGCGGGCGCCGGTGGTGGTCCGGGCGACCGAGGCCTACACCGCCGAGCTGCCGGGGCAGCGCCGGACCGTGCTGCCGATCTACTCGCTGATCGTGGCCACGGCGCCGCTGCCGCCCGCGGCCTGGGCCGAGCTGGGCTGGGACGGGGCCGAGACGCTGACCGACGGCCGGCACCTGCTGGTGTACGCGCAGCGCACCGCCGACGGGCGGGTCGCGCTCGGCGGCCGGGGCGCGCCGTACCACCTGCGGTCCCGGACCGAGCCCGCGTACGACCGGGACGAGCGGGTCTTCGCCGAGCTGGAACGGACCATGCGGGCGCTGCTGCCGGGCATCGGGGACGCGCCGGTCACGCACCGGTGGGGCGGGCCGCTGGCCGCGGCCCGGGACTGGTTCCCCTCGGTCGGGCTGGACCGGGGGACCGGCCTGGCCTGGGCCGGCGGGTACGCCGGGGACGGGGTCGGCACGGCCAACCTGGCCGGGCGCACGCTGGCCGACCTGATCCGGGGCCAGGACACCCGGCTGACCCGGCTGCCCTGGGTCGGGCACCGGTCCCGCCGCTGGGAGCCGGAGCCGCTGCGCTGGCTGGGCGCGACCGCGGTCCGCCGGCTCGCCACCGCGGCGGACGCGGCCGAGACCCGGACCGGCGTCCCGTCCCGCCGCGCGACCCTGATCGACCGCCTCACCGGCGGCTGATCCACTCGGCGGCCCGGCGGCCCGCCCCGGGGCTCCTGCGCCCGGCCGGCACTGGCAGCGGTCCGCCCCCGCACGGGGGCTCCTGCGCCCGGCCGGCACTGGCAGCGGTCCGCCCCGCACTCGGGCTCCCGCGCCCCGCCCGCACCGGCGGCTGAGTCTGGCAGCGGTCCGCCGGCCCGTACGCGCCCGGCGGGTGGTTCGGCAGGTCGCGCGCGGGAGCTCAGCGGTCCGGGAAGGGGTAGCGGTCGGCGAAGCCGAGCTTCGTGGCGAGGTCGCGCAGCTCGACCTCGAACAGCGGCTCGGCGTCGGGCAGCGCGAAGCGGAGGTGTCCGAAGACCTCCATCGCGACCATCCCGTACAGCTGGATCCAGCAGGACAGGAAGACCTGCGCCGCCCCCAGCGGCAGCTCGACCGGGAACTCCGCCGACCAGCTCTCCAGCGCCGCCCGCAGCTCGGGCGCGATGTCCTCGTCGGCCGGGATCGGGAACGGGTCGTCGAGGTAGATCCGCGCGATGAGGGCGCCGAAGATCTGCCCGAACCGGTCCGCGCCCTGGCTGGCCGGGTCGTCGGTGTCGGCGTCGCGGCTCTCCAGGCCGGGCATCGGGCTGCCGAACAGCAGCTCGAACTCCCGCCGGTTGGCCAGCGCCCAGCCCCGGAACTCCCGGCTGGCCGCGTCCAGCTGTCCCGGCGCGCCGTCCTTGGCCGCCCGCTCCCCGGCTGCCTCCAGCGCGTCGCTGACCTCGTCGTACAGGTCGCCGATGAGCGCGACGACGAGGTCCTCGCGGCTGGGGAAGTAGCGGTAGAGCGCGGGCGCGGTCATGCCCATCTCCCGGGCGATCGCCCGCAGCGACAGCCCGTCCGGGCCCTCGGTGACCAGGATCGACCGCGCCGTCTGCTTGATCTCGGCGACGGTCGCCGCCCGGACGCGGTCGCGCCGGCTGAGCGTGGCTGCCACCCCGACCCTCTTTCCCTGAACGGTCTTGACTGAAGTAAACGGTGTATGCAAGCTTCTCATTAACACCGTTCACCGCAGTGAGCGGAGTCTAGAGCAGGAGGAGCGCATGTTCGAGACACTCGGCCGGGCGACGTACCGGCGGCGTCGCTGGGTGCTGGCCGTCGCGGCGGCGTTCCTGGTCTTCGCCGGGGTGTGGGGGACCGGCGTGTTCGGCTCGCTGACCAGCGGCGGGTTCGAGGACCCGGGCAGCGAGAGCGCCCGCGCGGCCGCGGTCGCCGCCGCCGACCTGGGCCGGGACGACGCCGACGTCGTCGTG
>DATINN010000298.1:0-5303 GCA_035474175.1 Mycobacteriales bacterium
CGGATCAGCGGCGTCGAGATCCAGTTCGCCGGCGACGACGTGTTCACCGGCTCGATGCCGGCCGCGGTCAAGGGGCGCGACCTGCGCCGCGACCCCCGGCTCGCGGTGCACTCCCAGTCCGAGGACGCGGACGAGAGCGACCCGGAGTCCTGGCCCGGCGACGTGAAGTTCGCCGGGCGGGCGGCGCTGGTCACCGACCCGGCCGAGCTGAGCGCGTTCTGGGCGGCGTACGGGGGAGCGGAGCCGCCGGGCGGGGCCGACGCCTCGGACCTGTTCCGGATCGAGGTGACCGAGGTCGTGCACGTGCACATCGAGCTGCCGCACATGGTGATCGAGTCCTGGCACGAGGGGCGGGGCTACCGCCGCCGGGCCCGCACCTGACCCGCGATGGCGGGCCACTCGGTGCGGGCCTCCTCCGCCACGTCGCGGTGCTCGCTCAGCGGGTCGGCGGGCGCGAAGTGGCCGAAACGCTCGGCCAGGGCGATCGCGTCGAAGGGCGCCCGCACCTTCACGTCGTTGTCGAAGTAGACGACGACGTCCCGGGGCTGCGGCGGGGCCGGCGGCGCCAGCACGGTGCCGTCGGCCGGTGTGCCGCCGGCCGACCAGGTCCGGATCCGGGCCGCCCAGCGGTCCAGCGCGGGCGGGTCGTAGCCGGAGACGTACAGCTCCTCCTCGCCGTGCAGCCGCAGGTAGACGTGGTCGGCGGTGACGTCGAGCAGCGCCGGCCACTTCCCGGCCGTGTCCGCGACCACGAGCGCGACGTCGTGCGCCCGCAGCAGCTCGACGAACTCCGCCTTCTCGTACGTGCCGTGCCGCACCTCCAGCGCGTGCCGCAGCGGCCGGTCGTCGGCCGCGACGGTCAGCGCCCGGCCCTCCATCCGCTCGTCGTGCCGGGTCGCCAGCTCGGCCGCCGCCCCGGTGGTCCGCGGCAGCAGCGCGAAGAAGCGGGCCAGCCGCTCGGCGTCGTAGCCGAGGGTCGGCGGCAGCTGCCACAGCACCGGCCCGAGCTTCGCCCCCAGCGCCAGCACCCCGGAGGCGAAGAAGTTGGCCAGCGGCGCCTCCACCCCGGCCAGCTTCTTCATGTGGGTGACGAACCGCGGCCCCTTCACCGCGAACAGGAAGTCCGCCGGCGTCTCCGCCGCCCACCGCGCGTACGACTCCGGGCGCTGCAGCGAGTAGAAGGAGCCGTTGATCTCGATCGTGCGCAGCCGGCGGGTGGCGTATTCCAGCTCCCGGCGCTGCGGCAGCCCGGGCGGGTAGAACACGCCCCGCCACGGTGGGTATCGCCAGCCCGAGATGCCGGTCCGCACGTCGCTCACGCCTGCAGGATTACCCCTGCCACGCGTGCTTGAGCCGGCGGGGCAGCGCGAAGATCAGCACCAGCGCCACCAGCACCATGGCCACGCTGGCCCAGCCGGCCACCACGGCGCTGTGGACGTACGCGCGGGCGAGGTCCTGCGGGCCGCCGACGTGCAGCGTGCCGAACAGCAGCGTGCCGATCACCGCGATGCCCACGGCCGAGCCGATCCGCTGCCCGGTGTTGAGCACGCCGCTGGCCGCGCCCGCCTCCCGGGCCGGCACCGTGGACAGCACGAAGTCGATGTTGGGCGCGATGAACAGCCCGTTGCCGAGGCCGGCGACGGCCAGCGGCACCGCCAGCTGCCAGCCGGCCGGCGACGGCGAGGTGACCTGCAGGATCAGCACCACCGCGGCCAACCCGGCCGCGAGCAGCGCGCACCCGATCACCAGCACGGTGCGCCCGAGCCGGGCCGAGAACCGGTCCGACAGCGCCGCGGTCAGCAGCGACCCGACCGGGAACGGCAGCACCAGCAGCCCGGCCGCCAGCGCGCTGTGCCCGAGCCCGACCTGCCACAGGATCGAGAGCACGAAGAAGACGCTGGTGAAGCCGGCGAAGTAGACCAGCGCGAGCACGGTCCCGGCCGCGAACGAGCGCTCCCGGACCAGGTGCGGCGGGATCAGCGGGTCGCCGCCGCGCCGCTCCAGCCGCACCAGCCACCAGCCCAGCGCGACCAGCAGCACCGCCGACGCGGCCAGCGAGACGTACGTCCAGGCCGGCCAGCCCCGCCGCTGCCCCTCGACCAGCGGCACCAGCAGCGCCAGCAGCGCGGCGGTGAGCAGCGCGACGCCGGGCCCGTCGACCCGCTGCCGGTGGCTGTGCGCGGAGTCCTTCGGCAGCAGCGCGGCCGCGAGCGGGACGGCGACCAGCCCGATCGGCACGTTGACCAGGAACACCCAGCGCCAGCCGTGCTCGGCCCCGGCGGCCTGGATGAGCAGCCCGCCGGCCAGCGGGCCGAGCGCGGTGGACAGGCCGATGACCGCGCCGAGCGCGCCGAACGCCTTGCCCCGCTCGGGGCCGGCGTACAGGAGCTGGATCAGCGCGGCGATGGCCGGGAAGAACACGCCGGCGCCGAGGCCCTGCACGACCCGGGCCGCGATGAGCTGGCCCGGGTCCTGGGCCAGCCCGCAGGCCAGGCTGGCCACGGTGAAGAGGGTGAGCCCGGCGACGTAGAGCCGGTGGTGCCCGATCCGGTCGCCGATCCGGCCGGCCGGGATGAGCGTCAGCCCGAGCGCGAGCAGGTAGCCGGAGACGACCCACTCCAGCTGGCTGGAGCTGGACCCGAGCCCCTGCTGCACGCTCGGCAGCGCGACGTTGACGATCGTGGTGTCCAGCAGCGCCATGAACGCGCCGATCAGCAGGATGGCCAGGCTGCGCCCGGGCGCGCCCACCCTCGGCTTTGCTGTGGTGGTCACAGGTCCTCCTCGGGCAGGGAACGGCGGCGGTCGAAGTCGGCCAGGATCGCGGGCAGCTCGGCCAGCACGTCCTCGTGCCAGCCGATCTCGGCCTCCAGCCGGGCCCGCAGGTGGCCGAGCACCTTCCGCTCCGCCACCGACAGGTACGGATCGGCGAACTCGGCCTGGTGCGCCAGCGCGGTGCGCTGGGCCAGCAGCGCGTCCCGGCGGTCGCCGAGCGCGTGCCGCAGGTGCTCCGGGTCGGCCAGGTCGCCGGCGGCCAGGGCCAGGTCGAACGGGTCCGGCGGCAGCACGATCTTGCGCAGCGCCGCGTCCTGCAGGACGACCAGCGCCTTGGCCCCGGCCGGGGTCAGCTCGTAGACGGTGCGCTCCGGGTAGGCCCCTTCGCGCTCGCTCGCGGTCGCCGCGATCAGGCCCTCGGCGGCCAGCCGCTTGAGCACGTTGTAGAGCGCACCCGGCCGTACGTCGGTCCACAGGTCGAGGCGGTCCTGCTGCGCGGTCAGGCGCATCCGGTGCCCGTGCATGGGTCCGTGGCGCCGCAGCAGCATCAGAACGTACAGGCGGCTGGAGCTCACGCGGCTACTCTCGCGTGAGTAGTCCGGCGTGTCAACTCGTGGGAAGCTCTCCCACGGCGAGGAGGTGCGAGCTGGCCCCGAGCAGCGCCGGCTCGGCCTCGACCCGGCGCAGCTGGCGCAGCAGCCAGGACCGGCGCCGCGGGTCGTCCAGCCAGGCGTCCGGGTCGTCGACCAGGCTGGCCGGGCCCTCCACCGCGACCAGCGCCGCCAGCGCGAACCCGGCCGCGGTGACCTCCGCCGCCAGCTCCTCCGGCCGGGCGAGGTGCGCGGTGGTGAACCGGTGCGCCAGCCCGTCCGGGTTGCGGTGGGTGCCGGTGTGCAGCCCGGACTCGACGACCTCCGGGTGGTCGCCGGCCCAGCCGGCGTGGATCCCCTCGTACAGGCTGGCGAAGCGGCTGATCGCGACCGCGATCAGGACCCCGCCCGGCCGCAGCACCCGGCGGGCCTCGGTCAGCGCGGCCAGCCGGTCGGCCGGCTCCAGCAGGTGGTAGAGCGGGCCGAGCAGCAGCACCGCGTCGGCGCTCGCGGCCGGGAAGGCCAGCTCGCGGGCGTCGCCGACGGTGCAGGAGGCCAGCTCGGTCCCGGCCGCGGCGGCGGCGTCGGTGGCCTGCCGCACGTGCAGCGGCATCGCGTCGACCAGGTGCACGGCGTGGCCGGCCAGCGCCAGCGGCACCGCGTACGCCCCCGGGCCGCCGCCGACGTCCAGGACCGTGGCCGGCGGCGCGGGCAGGAACCGCTCCAGCAGGTCCCAGGTCCGGGCCCACTCGACCCGGCCGACCCGGGCGGTCAGCCGGTCCTGCTCGTCGCCGCACTCGTAGTAGGCGACGACCTCCGGTGGCAGCATGGCTTCGACGGTATGGCGGGGGTCCAGGCGATTTCCGGACCGCCGGCCCGGGTAGGTCAGCCCCATGACCATGCCGCCGATCGACCCGGAACCGCCCACCCCGGCCCCGGACCCGACCCCGCCGGGACCGGCGCCCGACCCGATGCCGCCGGCGCCCGCGCCGGACCCGCTGCCGCCGACTCCCGGCCCCGGGCCGGTGCCCACCCCGGGCCCGATGCCCAACCCGGGTCCGGACATCAACTTCTGACCCCGGTCCCACCCGGCAGGCAACCGAACCCGCCCGGCCGGCCGTCCTGAGCCCGATGCGGGGCGCAGGGTGGCGGCGCCGGGCGGGTTCGGCCCGTCTGTGGGTCGGTGCGTCTGTGGGCGGCCCGTCTGTGGGTGGGCGCGTCCGGCGGCTGGGCCTGCCGGGGGGTCAGTGGCGGGCGATCCGGTCGCTGTCCGGCGCCCCGGAGGCGATCTCCTCGTCGCTGTCCGCGAGCCGCTTGCGGGACGCGACGATCTCGGCCTCGGCCTCGGTCCGGTTGGCCCAGGTGGCGCCCTCGACCGACTTGCCCGGCTCCAGCTCCTTGTAGACGTTGAAGAAGTGCTGGATCTCCAGCCGCTCGAACTCGGGCAGGTGGTGGATGTCGCGCAGGTGCTCCATCCGCGGGTCCGCGGCCGGCACGCACAGCACCTTGTCGTCGCCGCCGGCCTCGTCCCGCATCCGGTACATGCCGATGGCGCGGCAGCGGATCAGGCAGCCGGGGAACGTCGGCACCTGCAGCAGCACCATCGCGTCCAGCGGGTCGCCGTCGTCACCGAGGGTGCCCTCGATGAAGCCGTAGTCGGCCGGATACTGCGTGGCCGTGAACAGGGTCCGGTCCAGCCGGATCCGCCCGATCGTGTGGTCGAACTCGTACTTGTTCCGCTCCCCCTTGGGGATCTCGACAAAGACGTCGAACTCCACTGGACGCTCCTCCCGGCCTGGTCCCCGGAGTCTAGGGCGTATCGGCCGGTCGCCGCCCTGTCGCTGCGCCGCCACCGGGGCGGTGCTGCGCTCCGGCCGGTCCCGGGGTTGGACCGGCCGCCTAGGCTGCGGGGGTGCGGTGGACGGGGGGCCGGGTCGCGGT
>DATINN010000299.1:0-2013 GCA_035474175.1 Mycobacteriales bacterium
TGGCCGCCAACCAGGAGGTAGTGCTGTTGCGCGCGGCCCAGGAGGCACTGGCCAACGTCCGCAAGCACGCCGGCGCCTGCTCGGTGTCGGTGACGCTGACGTTCGCGCCGGGGTCGGTCGTCCTGGTGGTCGCGGACGACGGCATCGGCTTCGAGCCGGCCGCGCCGACGGCCGGCTTCGGGCTGGCCGGGATGCGCCGCCGGGTGGCCGACATCGGCGGCGTCCTGACCGTCCACAGTGGACCTGGCGGGACGACCGTGGGGGTCCGGTGCTGAGCCGGCGCGGGCCCCTCCCGGCCGGCTTGGCCGGGGAGGCCCGGTGCTGAGGGTGATCGTGGTCGACGACCATCCCGTCGTCCGGGAGGGGCTGCGGGCGATCCTGGACGCCGAGCCCGACCTCGACGTGGTCGGCGAGGCCGGCTCCGGGGCCGAGGCGGTCGAGCTGGCGGCCCGGCTGCGCCCGGACGTGGTGCTGATGGACCTGCGGATGCCGGGCATGGACGGGGTCGAGGCGACCGGCCGGATCGCCGCCGCCGGGGACGCGCGGGTGCTGGTCGTCACCACGTACGACACGGACACCGACATCCTGCGCGCGGTCGAGGCCGGCGCGACCGGCTACCTGCTCAAGGACACGCCCCGGCGGGAGCTGACGGCCGCGGTGCGGGCGGCGGCCCGGGGCGAGACCGTGCTGGCGCCGCCGGTGGCGCGCAAGCTGATGTCCCGGGTCCGGCTGCCGGCGGTGGACGCGCCGACCCGGCGCGAGCTGGAGGTGCTGGCCCAGGTCGCCCGGGGCCGGTCCAACGCCGAGATCGGCCGGGAGCTGCGCATCAGCGAGGCGACGGTGAAGACGCACCTGGTCCGCGTGTTCGAGAAGCTCGGCGTCTCCGACCGCACCGCCGCGGTCACGACCGCGTTGTCCCAGGGCCTGCTCCCACCCCCCTGATGCAGGGCCCGCGTTGCGGGCCCTGCTCCCAGGCCCCTGATCCTGTCCCAGCGCCTCCGGGCGGCGGGCCCCGATCCCGGACTCGGTCGGGGATCGGGGCCGTCGATCCGACGGGGTCAGCGGGTTCGGCGGGCGGCGGCGGCGGCCGCGTCGGCCTCCCGGGAGTAGTTCGGGTCCGTGCTGAGCCGGCTGTGACTGCCGCTGTAGGCGAAGTAGACGATGAAGCCGAGCGCCATCCACACCACGAACCGGATCCAGGTCTCCCCGGGCAGGTTGAGCATCAGGTAGAACGACGCCAGGATCGCCAGCACCGGGATCACCGGCACGCCCGGGCAGCGGAAGCCCCGGCGCAGGTCGGGCCGCTTGCGCCGCAGCACCAGCACGCCGACGGCAACGAGGATGAACGCGAACAGCGTGCCGATGTTCACCAGCTCGGCGAGCTCGCTGAGCGGCACGAACGTCGAGATCAGCGCGACCGCGACCCCGGTGGTGATCGACGTGCGGATCGGCGTGCCGAAGCGCGGGCTGACCTTGGAGAACATCGGCGGCAGCAGCCGGTCCCGGCTCATCGCGAAGAACACCCGGCTCTGGCCGAGCATCAGGATCATCATCACCGTCGTGAGGCCGACCAGTGCGCCGACCGAGATGAGGGTCGCGAAGCCGGGCTTGCCGACCGACCGGAACGCCTCGGCCAACGGCGCGTCGACCTTGATGTCGGTGTACTTGACCATCCCGGTGACGACCAGCGACACCGCGACGTACAGGGCGGTGCAGATGGCGAGCGAGCCGAGGATGCCGATCGGCACGTCCCGCTGCGGCTTGCGGGTCTCCTCGGCCGCCGTCGCGACGATGTCGAAGCCGATGAACGCGAAGAACACCAGCGCGGCGGCGGTGAAGATGCCGGTCACGCCGAAGGAGCCGGGCGCGAAGCCGAGGTCCTGCAGCAGCGACGGGGTGCTCTCGGCCCCGCCGGCGCCGGGCGAGCCGGCCGGCGGGACGAACGGCGAGTAGTTCGCGGCCTTGATGTAGAACAGCCCGGCGACGATGACGAAGAGGACCACGAACAGCTTG
>DATINN010000300.1:0-6023 GCA_035474175.1 Mycobacteriales bacterium
GGTGGCGGTCCAGGTGCTGCCGGCGTCGCCGCCGTCGGCGGTGTAGGTCCGCTCCTGGCCCGGGCCGAGCGGCTCGGAGCTGTCGGCCGACCAGCTCACCCTGGTCCCGTCGACCGCGAACGCGATGCCGTGGGTGACCGCGGGCGTCGGGTCGGTGCCGGTGTTGCGGACCACCGCGGCGAAGACCACCGGCGTGCCCGCGGCCGGGGCCGGCGTCCACGACACCGCGGTGACGACCAGGTCGGACCCGGCCACCAGCACGGTCGGGGAGCCGGTCGGCTCGGCCGAGGTCGGCGCGGCCGTCGTCGGGGCCGGCGCGGGCGGGGCCGGCGGCGGGCCCGCGGGCGAGGACGGGGTGGTCGGGTCCGGGGTCGGGCTCGGGGTCGGGCTGACCGTCGCCAGCGCACCGGCCGGGGCCGGGGCGGCCTGCGTCGCCCGCGCGGTCGGGTCGGGGGTGGCGCCGTCGCCGCGGGGCAGCGCCGGCACGCCCGGCGAGGCCGCCAGCCGCAGCCCCTCCTGGGTCGGCGCCGCCGTCCACATCAGCGGGATCAGCACCGGGATCGTCGCCAGCAGCACGACCACCACTCCGAGGAGCAGGTGGGTACGGGTCGGGCGAAGCCAGCGCACGGAGTCCTCAGATGGCGGTCAAGTGATCACGAGCCTTACTTGATCGTGACACTGTGCCACACCAGGGCGATCCGGTCAGCCCTCCAGGCGTGTGATGCGTCAGGGCAGTCGCAGCGCGGCCAGCTGGGTGGCCGAGCCGACCAGCGCGCCGTTCGCGTCCCAGACGTCGCAGTCCTCGTCCACCCGCCCGTCGGCGACCAGCCGGGCCCGCTGCCGGACCCGCAGCGGCCCCGGCGCCGGCAGCGCCCGCAGGTAGGCGGTCAGCTCCATCGTCGGCACCCACGACCCGACCAGCCCGAGGTCGAAGGTGGCCGGCGGCAGCGCGTCCAGCGCGATGAGCACCGCGTACGGGTCGGGGGGCGCGGCCGAGGCCCGGACGTAGCCGCGGATCTCGCCCGCCATCGCCGGCCGGCCGGTCGTGAACCCGGCCGTGGCCGGATCGGCCCGCAGCTCGACCTCGTCGAACATCGGCACCGGGAAGCGCTCGTCCGGGTTGAGCGCCGGCACGCAGTCGGCCTCGGCCGGCAGGTCCGGCACCGGCACGGCCGACCAGTACGGCGCGGCCGCCGGGCTGAGCCGGCCGCAGGTGACCAGCGCCTCCACGCAGCGGCGTCCGCCGGCGAACAGCGTGGCCCGGACCTGGCTGGCCGACCGGCCGTGCCGCAGCACCTCCACCGCGACCTCGGCCGGGCCGGGGTCGGGTGCGGCCAGGAAGTGGGCGCTCACCGCGGCCGGGTGCGGCAGCTCCGCGATCGAACCCGGCCCGGCCGCACCGGCGACCGCGGCCCGGGCCAGCACGACCAGCAGGTAGCCGCCGTTGGGCTTGGTCCCGATGGCCCAGCCGGGGTCGAGGACGGCGCCGAAACGGCCGTCGCCGAGGGGTTCGACCGCACTCGCCTTCGCCAGCTCCACGGGCCGACGGTAACCGGGCCGCCTCCGGGATGGGCAGGATGGTGACCATGAACCCAGCGGCGATCGTGTTCGACCTCGACGGTGTGCTGGTGGACTCCGAGCGGGCCTGGGACGAGGTCCGGCAGCGGCTGGTGACCGACCGGGGCCGGGAGTGGCCCGCGGACGCGACGACGGCGATGCAGGGCATGAGCACCCCGGAGTGGTCGGCCTACCTGGCCGGCCTCGTGGGCGACTCCCCGCAGGAGCTGGCCCGGCAGGTCATCGCGGCCATGGCCGACCGCTACCGGGAGCGCGTGCCGCTGCTGCCGGGCGCCGTCGACGCGGTCCGGGCGCTGGCCGCTCGCTGGCCGCTCGCGGTGGCCAGCTCGTCGCCGCCGGACCTGATCCGGGTCGTGCTGGCCGCCGCCGGGGTGTCCGACCGGTTCCGCGTCACCGTGTCCAGCGAGGAGGTGGCGCGGGGCAAGCCGGCGCCGGACGTCTACCTGGCCGCGGCCGAGCGCCTCGGCGTCGACCCGGCCGGCTGCGTCGCCATCGAGGACTCGGCCAACGGGCTGCGCGCGGCCGCCGCGGCCGGGATGACCGTGGTGGCCGTGCCCAACGAGCACTTCCCGCCGCCCGCCGACGCCCTCGCGCTGGCGAAGGCCCAGGTCAGCACGCCGGCCGGGCTGACCCCGGAGCTGATCGGTCAGCTGTAGAAGCGCCGGACCGCGGGCCGGTGCTCGACCGCCTTCAGGTCGGTGCTGTCGCTCCACTGGTCGACGCCGCCGATCAGTCGGCGGCCGGTCAGCCGCCGCACCTCCGGGTCGGTCACGGCCGCGACCAGCACCGCGGCCACCCGGTCGGCGTCGAGCACCCAGAACGGCCGGGCGTGGAACAGCCGCGGCCGGGGGTCGACCGGGTCGGCCAGGCCCAGCTCGTTCTGCCGCCGCAGCAGCAGCGACGCCCCGGCCGCGTACGCGTCCTGCCGCTCCGGCCAGGTCCGGGCCCGGACCAGGTCGGTGAGCACCGGGCCCAGCGCCGGCGCCACGGCCAGCCGGGCGAAGCCGGTCCCGAACCACTTCGGGTACGGCGCGTACCGCCGCTCCAGCAGGAAGCCGAGCGCCATCAGGTCCCGGGCCAGCCGGCCGCCGATCAGGGTCGAGCCGAGCTCGTCGCCGGCGTGGCCGGCCCGGCCCATCAGGTGCTCCTCCTGGCCGAGCCGGGCCCAGCCGGCCGCGAGCAGGTAGCGCCAGACGTCGCGCGGATACCAGCCCAGCTTGGTCCGCAGCGCGGTCAGCTCGCCGGTGCCGTCGTGGTGCACCGGCCCGGCGGTCAGGCTCAGCAGCAGCTGCGACGGGAACGACAGCCAGTCGGCCACGGTCAGCGGGTCGGCCGGGTCCCAGCCCAGCACCTGCCGGACGTACTCGCGCAGCGTCGTGGTCCGGACCCGGTTGCCCCGGGCCCCGACCGTCATCACCCCGCTGGTCGGGTCGTCGGGATGGGCGGCGAAGCCGGTGGGGTAGCCGAGGAACGCGGCCGGCAGCCGCTCGGCCAGCAGGGCCCGGATCGCCGGCGCCCGGCCCGCCTCGGCCGCGGGCAGGAACAGCGTGACCGCCGGGCCCCAGTCGTGGTCCCGGGACATCGGGGTGTCGTGGCCGAGCACGTCGCTGCCGGCCCCGAGGTGCGCCGCCCCGTACGGCAGGCGCGGGAACGCCTCGTCCAGCAGCGGCCGGACCACCTCCTCGAAGAAGCGGCGACCCAGCTCCGCGCCGGGGACGAACGGCGTGCCCACCCGGGAAACCGTACGGGGCGGTGCGCACCAAGTTGATCTCGGGCGGCTACATCGCGCTGTTCGCGTACGGCCGGCCGTCGATCGTGCCGCAGACGACGCCGAAGGACCACGTCAGGGTGATGTGGTCGGTCTCGTCCGGCGGGGTCACCTGCGCGGACGCCGGCGTGGAGCACTTCTCGCCGGTGCTCGGGATGACCGTCCAGTGGATCGGCTTGTAGACCTTGCCGCCCGGGGCGACCCGCAGCAGCGTCGGGGTGCGCGACTTGTCCCGGGTCAGCGTGAGCGTCGGGATCGGCTTGCCGGCCGCGTCCAGCGGCTGCAGCCCGCCGTAGCCGAAGACGGTGCAGGTGCGGCCGCCCTTGTTGGTCAGCACGACGGTCGCGTTGCGGTTGCCGGCGCCGGCGTCGACCGGGCCGAACGCGGCGGTGAACTCGCCGGTGTGGCAGCGGCTGGTCGCCGGCGCGCTGCCCTCGGACGCGGTCGGGCTGGCCGCGGGCGTGGTCGGGTCGTTCTCCGAGCCGCCGGTCGGCGTGGCCACGGTGCCGGGGTCGGAGGTGGCGGTGGACGGCGCGGTCGCGCCGGTCGAGGTCGGCGCCGGGGCGCCGATCGTGGTGCCGTCCCCGCCGCCGCAGGCGGCCAGCAGCAGGGCAACGGCGATTCCGGGCAGGAGGTATCGGCCCGCACGGGCCGGAAGACGAGTCACCTGAGGTCCTTTCAGTGGTGCTACGACAGCTGCGATGCCGGACCGGCCGGTTTTGTTGCCGCCAGGGTCCACCCTGTCAGCCGCTCGATGCGGGCGTTGCGCCCGTACGCCGACAGGTGGTCGCTGGACCCGGCCGGGAACACCTGTCCGGACAGGGTGGCCTCGCCGGCGCCGCCGAAGACCTCGACCGAGCAGCGGTCGACCAGGACCCGGATCGTGACCCGGCCGTCCGGGGCCGGCAGCGGGGCGGAGTACGCCGCGGCGAAGTCCGGGTGCAGGCCGACCGTCCCCGAGGCCGTCCGGTCCAGCGTGAGCCGGTCGCCGGACCAGGACACCCGGGTCCCCTCCCGCCCGTCCGCGGACCGGCGCACGACCAGCCCGGCCTCGCCGCCGGCCCCGACCGCGAAGTCCGCGACGACCTCCAGCGCGTCGCCCCGGACCGGCAGCACGGTCTCGCCGTCGAGCGGGCCGTCGGTGCCGAAGGCCGGTCCCCGCAGCGCCGCCAGCTCCGGCACCGGCTGCTGCACCAGCCGCGGCCACCCGCCGATCGTGCGCAGGCCGACCTCCCGCGGGACGGTCAGCACGCCGCGCCAGGGCGAGGTCGGCACCTCCCGCGCGTACCGCCAGTCGTTGAGCCAGGCCAGCCACACGGTCCGGGGGCCGAGGCCGGAGAAGGACGCGGCGGCGTAGAAGTCCGGGCCGTGGTCGGCCCAGCCCCCGCCGGTCGCGGTGAACGCGGCCCCGTCGAAGTCGCCGACGAAATACTGGGTGGCCGAGCCGCCGCCGGGACCGTTCGCCAGCACGCCCACGACCAGGACGTGCCGCAGGACGCCGTCGACCGGCAGCCGGAGCAGGTCGGGCATCTCCCAGCTGCCGCCGACCGCGCCGGCCGGGCCGAACTCGCTGACCGCGGTCCAGTCCCGCAGGTCGGCCGAGCGGTAGAAGCGGACCTTGTGCTGGGTCGGCAGCGCCACCAGCAGCAGCCAGCCGTCCCCGTCGCGGATCAGCTTCGGGTCCCGGAAGTCCGGGTCGGGGTCGGCCAGCCGGGCGTCCTCGAGTGCCCAGGTGGCGCCGTCGGCGCTGCGGGCCAGCGCCTGGGTCTGCCGGCCGCCGGCCCGCTCCACCACGGTCAGCGCGGCCAGCAGCCCGCCGTCGACCGCGACCGCGCTGCCGGAGAAGAACTCCTCCGCCGCGGTGGCCGGCAGCGCCACCGGCAGCTCGGTCCAGCCCAGCAGGTCGGGCGAGACGGCGTGCCCCCAGGACATGTCGCCCCACTGGTCGCCACCGGGGTTGTGCTGGAAGAACAGGTGGTAGGTGCCGCCGGCCCGGACCAGCCCGTTGGGGTCGTTCATCCAGTGCCGCGCGGGCGCGAAGTGGTAAGCCGGGCGCCAGGTCACGGCCCCAGCCTGCACGCTCAGAGCGAACGCGTGGAAGGTTCTCCGGGGTCCGGCGTTGAGTGCATCAGACTCAACCCAATCGAGGTGCGAAAACTCATGGCGCTGACACTTCCGGTCCTTCCGCTGACCGACGGCGTGCTCCTTCCGGGCATGGTCGTGCCGGTGGAGCTGGACTCCGAGGCCCAGGCCGCCGTCGACGCCGCCCGTACGGCGGGCTCGGCGGCCGGTGGCATCCGCAGTGAGGCGCGGGTCCTGGTGGTCCCGCGCCTGGACGGCAAGTACGCCGCGGTCGGCACCGTGGCGATCCTGGACCAGGTCGGCCGGCTGCCGACCGGCGAGCCGGGCGCGCTGCTGCGCGGCACGGACCGGGCCCGGGTCGGGACCGGCGTGACCGGACCCGGCGCGGCGCTGTGGGTCGAGGCGACCCTGGTCGAGCCCGCGCCGGTCACGGACAAGGTCCGCGAGCTGGCCACCGAGTACAAGACCGTGGTCGAGGCGATCCTGCAGGCGCGCGGCGCCTGGCAGCTCATCGACTCCGTCCGCGGGATCAACGACCCCGGCCGGCTCGCCGACAGCTCCGGCTACGCGCCGTACCTGTCGCTGGAGCAGAAGG
>DATINN010000301.1:0-3876 GCA_035474175.1 Mycobacteriales bacterium
AGCAGGAGCGCGTGCCGGTACGCGGACTCGGCCTGCCGGGGATCGTCCAGCGCCGCCGCGACCGCGCCGATCGCGCGGTGCGAGGCCGCGGCCTGCGGCGCCAGCTGCACGGCCCGTACGGCGGCGTCCCAACCCTCGCGCGCGCGCCCCGCGGCGACCAGCGCCGTCGCCAGCTCGCCCCACAGATCGCCGCGGCCGGGATCGGCGCCGAGCGCCGCCGACAGCGCGGCGACCGCTGCGGCCGGACCGTCCCCCGTCACGGCCGATCAGATTAAGACAGATCAGGCGGAAAGCACGAGTGCCGTCGCCAGCGCGGCCCGCCCCTCGCCCCGCCCGGTCAGCCCGAGCCCGTCCGTGGTCGTCGCCGACAGCGACACCGGTGCGCCGACCGCCGCGGTCAGCACCGCCTCGGCCTCGGCCCGCCGCGGCCCGACCCGCGGCGTCTCCCCCACGACCTGCACGGCCACGTTCCCGACGGAGAACCCGGCCGCGCCCAGCCGCCGTACGGTCTCGGTCAGCAACGCGATCCCGGACGCACCGGCCCAGCGCGGATCCGACGTACCGAAGACGGAGCCGAGGTCGCCCAGCCCGGCCGCGGACAGCAGCGCGTCGCAGGCGGCGTGGGCGGCGACGTCGCCGTCGGAGTGCCCGGCGCACCCGTCGGCGCCCTCCCACTCCAGCCCGGCCAGCCAGCACGGCCGCCCGGCCTGCACCGGGTGCACGTCCACCCCGATTCCTACGCGCATCCGCGCATTGTGCGGCTTCACGCCCGCGGGGTGCCGGCACACTCGCGCACCGTGCGCGATTACCGTGCGGGAATGTCCACCGCCGCCGCCGTCGTGCTCGCGGGCGGGTCGGGTACGCGGCTCGGTGCCGAGGGCAACAAGGTCTACCTGCCGCTGGCCGGACGGCCGTTGCTGACCTGGTCGCTGCGGGCCTTCGCGGGCGCACCGTCGATCGGCCGGCTCGTGCTGGTCACCCGCGCGGCCGACCGCCCCCACGCCGAGCGCGCCGCCGCCGGGCTGGACGTCGAGATCGTCACCGGCGGCGCCACCCGGCACGACTCGGAGTGGGCCGCGCTGCGGGCGCTGGGGCCGGCGATCCGGGCCGGCGACGTGGACGTGGTCGCGATCCACGACGGCGCCCGCCCGGTCGTGGCCGAGCAGCTGATCGAGGACACCGTCGCCGCGGCCCGGGTGCACGGCGCGGTCGTGCCCGGGGTGCCGCTGACCGACGTCGTCGACGCCGACCTGCGCCCCGTCGCCGGGACGCTGGTGCGGGTGCAGACGCCGCAGGCGTTCCGGGCCGGGGTGCTGCTGGCGGCGTACACGCGGGCGGAGGTGGACGGGTTCGCCGGCACGGACACGGCCGCGTGCGTCGAGCGGTACGCGGGGGTGCCCGTGCACTGCGTCCCCGGCGACCCCCGCAACGTGAAGGTCACCTACCGCGCCGACCTCCCCCTCGCCGAGGCCCTGCTCACCCCCTAAGGCGTGTCGCCCCGGGTGGCGAGGACGGCCGCGGCCAGGTCCAGGTCGTGCGCGGTCGTGACGGCGAACGCGTCCGGAGCGCCGGGCACGGTCACGGCCCCGGGCGGGAGCAGCGGGTCGGACGGGCGGCAGGACCGGTGCCGGTCGAGCAGCGCCGACGCGCGCACCGCCTGCGGATACTGCACCTGCAGCAGCGACTCCCGCGGCACCGTGCGGACGATCCGGCCGGCCGCGTCGACCTCCTTGACCGTCTCCGTCACCTCGACCACCGGCACGGCCGCGACGGCCCCGTCCCGTACGGCCGAGACGACGGCGTCGACCAGCGCCGACGGCGCCAGCGGCCGGTGCACGTCGTGCAGCACGACCACGTCGGCGGCGCCCAGCTGCGGCAGCGCGGCATGGAGGGAGTCGTGCGCCGACGTACCCCTTGCGAGGATCACAGACACGACGACGCCGCTCCCGCGAAGCACGGAAGCGGCGTGGTCGATCAACGGTGAACCATTGAGCAGCGTCGTGCCGTCGTCCCAGACCAGCAGGACAGCGGTGACGATCACCGGGTCAGGAAGCGAGAACCTCGTCGAGGAGAACCTCGGCCTTGTCCTCGTTGGTCCCCTCGGCGAGCGCGAGCTCGCTGACGAGGATCTGCCGGGCCTTGGAGAGCATGCGCTTCTCCCCCGCGGAGAGCCCACGCTCCCGGTCCCGACGCCACAGGTCGCGAACGACCTCGGCCACCTTGTTGACGTCGCCGGAGGCGAGCTTCTCGAGGTTGGCCTTGTAACGCCGCGACCAGTTGGTCGGCTCTTCCGTGTGGGGTGCACGCAGCACCTCGAAGACCTTGTCCAGCCCCTCCTGACCGACGACATCGCGGACGCCGACGATCTCGGCGTTAGCCGACGGCACCTCGATGGTCAGGTCTCCCTGGGCGACCTTGAGGACCAGGTAGATCTTTTCCTCGCCCTTGATCACGCGGGTCTTGATGGCCTCGATGACAGCTGCCCCGTGGTGCGGGTAGACGACGGTCTCGCCGACCTTGAAAACCATGTGTCTGTGACCCCTTTCGCTACACCTAGAATAACACGACTGAGAGCCGTCCTCACCCTCCACGGATGACGTTTCCGCAGGTCAGGCCTGTGTGCTGGGCCAGACGGGGGGTTGACAACCCGGGCCCGGCGTGCTCGACCGGGTGAACGGGCGGCGCCGCCACCGATCTACGGTGCGCAATCGGGCGACCCGGACGTTGCGCCCACCGCGGTGCGGGCGGAGAGTGGACGGGTGCGCCGCGACGACGACGAGGAGCGCTCCGGCGAGGCCGGGGGCGCGTCCTGGGTCGACAAGGTCGTCATCCCCGACGACATCAGCGAGCTGGACGCCGAGGTCCGCGCGCTGCGCCGGGAGCGCCGGGTGCAGCGCCGCCGCAGCCGGCTGCGCCGCCTGACCGGCACGGGTGGCACGACCGGTCCGCTGCTGATGGTGGCGATCCTGCTGATCGCCGGCATGGCCGGGCTGCTGGTGCTCTTCCAGCCCCGCCGCACCGCCGGCACCGCGACCGCGCTCGGCAACGCCCAGACCTCCGACCAGCTGCTGCCGGACGTGCTGGTCACGCTCGTCGACAACACCCGGCGGTCGGTGCGCGACTTCCGGCCCGGGGTCTTCGCGCTGGCGCCGATCGGCTGCGACTGCGACGGCGAGCTGGCCGCGGCCGGGGCCGCCGCGCACCGGCACAACGTCACCTTCTTCCTGGTCGACCGGACGCTGCCGCCGCTGCCGGCCGGGCTGACCGAGGCGACGACGACCCGGCTGGTCGAGCCGACCGGCACGATCGCCGAGCGTTACGCGGCCGAGAAGAACGGCCACCGGGTCGGTCCCGGCCCGGTGCTGGTGCTGGTCAACGCCGGCGGCCAGATCCAACGCGTGCTCCCGCAGGCGACGCCGCGCACGCTGGAGAGCGAGCTGACCCAGCTGGTCCCGCAGGCCGCCGCCGCCAGCTGATCTCTACCGTCTCCCCCGTGGGTACCGTCCGCGGGCTGGTCCGCGCCTGCCACCCGGAGCCGACCGCGGCCGTGACCGCGGTGGCGGCGGCGCTGGCGGCCTCGGCCGGGCGCGGGGTGGGCGGCACCGTGGCGGTCGCGGCCGCGGTGCTGGCCGGGCAGCTGTCGGTCGGCTGGATGAACGACTACCTCGACCGGGAGCGCGACGTCCGGGTCCGGCGCGCGGACAAGCCGGTGGTCGCCGGCGCGCTGGCGCCGGGCCCGTTGCGCACGGCCATGCTGGTGGCGGCGGTGGCGGTGGTGCCGCTGTCGCTGCTGTCCGGGTGGTTCGCGGGCACCGTGCACCTGCTCGCGGTCGCCTCGGCCTGGGCGTACAACCTGCGGCTGAAGTCGAGCGCGCT
>DATINN010000302.1:0-4841 GCA_035474175.1 Mycobacteriales bacterium
GGTCCGCTGCAGGGCCTGGTACGCGCCACCGATCCGGACCGCGACCGAGGCCAGCGGGTTGCCGGTGCCGATCGGCAGCAGTGCCAGCCAGTATTGCGACGAACCCTCCTTGACCCGGACCGCGATCGGGCCGGTGGGCGGATCGAGCACCCGGCGGAACGTGACCGGCACGATCCCGGCCACCGGGTCGGCGATCCGGGCGAACGCGGGCGCGGCCAGATCCAGGTGCCCGGCCTCGCACTCCGGGCACAGGTCGGAGACCGTGACCCGGACGGTGCCCTTCGGTCCGGTCACGTCCAGGACCGTGCCGCAGGCGGCCGAGCCGCCGAAGTCGGCCGGCGACAGGGCGACGTACGTGCCGGACGCGGCCGCGGCCGCGTACCCGCAGTTGGGCAGCCCGGCCAGCGTGTAGAAGGTGGCCCGGCCGGACCGGGAGGCCGCCGCCGTCGTCCGGGACGTGGGCGCGGGGACCGGCGTGCTGCGGCGGTCGCGGGACACCGGGGGCGACGCCGACGGGTGCGGCGTCGCCCGCAGCGGACCGGCCGCGACCGGTGCCGGCTGTGTCCGCGCCGGACCCCGCGTTGCCGGAGCCGACGTGGTGACAGCAGGGACCGCAGGCCGGTCCAGCGACTGCGGCGTCGGCGCGCCCGGCCCCTGCAGCGACGTGACCAGCGCCGCCGCGCCCAGCGCGACCACGGCGGTCAGCCCACCGGCGATCAGCGCCACCGGCCGCCGCCGGGACCGATGCCGCGCCGCCGTCGCCACGCGCGGCACAGTACCCGCACCCGCCGCCCCCGCCCGAGCGTCGACCACCCGGGCCACGAGCACCCGAGCCACGAGCACCCGAGCCACGAGCACCCGGGCCACGAGCACCGGGGCCGCGTGGGGCGTGGGTCGGGCAGGATGGGTGGGTGCTGGAGAGCCTGGCGGCGGAGTACGCGGCGGTGGCGGTGGCGAACGTGCGCCGCGAGTACCCGAACGATCTCCGTCTGATCCTGACCGGTCCCGGACCGGTGCCGCCCCCGCGGGACCTGCACCCGGCGTTCTACGGCAGCTTCGACTGGCACTCCTGCGTGGAGATGCACTGGCTGCTGGTCCGGCTGCACCGGCTGGTCGGCGTCGACGACGACGCGCTGGCGGTGCTGGACGAGCACCTGTCGCCCGAAGCGCTGACCGCGGAGCGCGACTTCCTCGCCGCCCGGCCCGGGTTCTCCCGCCCGTACGGGCTGGGCTGGGCGCTGATGCTGGCCGAGGAGGCGGCGCTGGCCGAGGAGGCGGGGCCGGCGGCGGGCCGGCCGTGGGCCGCGGCCCTGCGCCCGTTCGCGCAGCAGGTCTCCGACAACCTGCGCGCCTGGCTGCCGAAGGCGACGTACCCGATCCGGCAGGGCGCGCACGCCAACACCGCGTTCGGGCTGCGGCTGGCGCTGCCGTGGGCCCGGCGGCGCGCGGCCGAGGGCGACGGGGCGCTGCTCGCGGAGATCCTCGGCGCGGCCGAGCGCTGGTATCTCGCCGACCGCGACTACCCCGCCGGGTGGGAGCCGGACGGCGCCGACTTCCTGTCCGCGGCGCTGTGCGAGGCCGAGCTGATGGTGTCGCTGGCCGGGCCGGCCTGGCTGGACGGGTTCCTGCCGGCGTTGCCGGAGGCGCTGCTGACGCCGGTCACCGTCACCGACGACTCCGACGGGCAGCTGGCGCACCTGCACGGCCTCAACCTCAGCCGGGCCTGGGCCTGGACCCGGCTGGCCGCGGCCCTGCCCGCGGACGATCCCCGGGTGCCGGTCATGCGCACGGCCGCGGCCGCCCATGCCGCCGCCGGCCTGCCTCACGCCGGCGGCGGCACCGACTACATGGTCGAGCACTGGCTGGCCGTCTACGCCGTCCTCTACCTCACCGCCGGCTGACCCCGAGCCCGGCCCGGCCGGCTCAACGCCCGAGCCGGCCCCGCCGGTTAACGCCCGAGGCGGCCCGGCCGGTCAGCGCCCGAGGCGACCCCGCCGGTTCAGCGCCCGAGGCGACCCCGCCGGTTCAGCGCCCGAGGCCGGCCCGGTCAGTCGGCCGCGCCGAGCAGGCCGTACTGGACGGCGTCGGCCAGGGCCAGCCAGGACGCCTCGATCACGTTGGCGTGCACGCCGACCGTGGTCCACTCGCGGTGGCCGTCGCCGGTCTCGACCAGGACGCGGGTGACCGCGTCGGTGCCCGGCCGGCCCTCCAGGATGCGGACCTTGTAGTCCAGCAGCGACAGCCCGGCCAGCTGCGGGTGGGACGCCTCCAGGGCGCTGCGCAGGGCCCGGTCCAGCGCGTTGACCGGCCCGTTGCCCTCGCCGGTGGCGACGATCCGCTCGCCCTTGGCGTGCAGCTTCACGGTCGCCTCGCTGACCACCCGGCCGTCCTCGCGCCGGTCCACGATCACCCGGTACGACTCCAGCGTGAACGGCTCCGCGACCGACTCCCCCAGCTCGCCCCGGACCAGCAGCTCGAAGGACGCGTCGGCGGCCTCGAAGGACCAGCCGTCCGCCTCCAGGTCCTTGACCCGCGCGACGACGCGGCTGACCGCGTCGGGCCGGGCGGACAGATCCACCCCGAACTCCCTGCCCTTGAGCTCGACGGACGCCCGCCCGGCCATCTCGGTGACGAGGATGCGCATGTCGTTGCCCACCAGCGCCGGGTCCACGTGGTTGTAGAGGTCCGGGCTGATCTTGATCGCGCTGGCGTGCAGGCCTGCCTTGTGGGCGAAGGCCGACACCCCCACGTACGCCTGCTGCGGGTTGGGTGCCTTGTTGGCGATCCCCGCGACGTCGTGCGCGACGCGCACCAGCTCCGGCAGGCATCCTGAGGGCAGGACCCGCCGGTTCATCTTCAGTTCCAGCCCGCCGATGACGGCGAACAGGTCCGCGTTGCCGGGCCGCTCGCCGTAGCCGTTGGCGGTGCCCTGCACGTGCGTGGCCCCGGCGTCGACCGCGGCCAGGGAGTTGGCGACGGCGCAGGCGGTGTCGTTCTGCGCGTGCATGCCGACCCGGAAGCCGGTCCGCTCGATCACCTCGGCCACGGTGCGGCCGATCCCCATCGGCAGCATCCCGCCGTTGGTGTCGCAGAGCACGCCGACGTCCGCCCCCGCGGTGAACGCGGCCTCCAGCACCCGCAGCCCGTAGTCCCGGTCGAACGCGTAGCCGTCGAAGAAGTGCTCGCAGTCCAGGAACACCCGGCGGCCCTCGGCGACCAGGAAGCCGACGGTGTCGGCCACCATCGCCAGGTTCTCCTCCGGGGTGGTGCGCAGGGCCTGGTGCACGTGCCGCAGGTCGGACTTGGCCACCAGGCAGACGACCGGGGTCTGCGCGTCCCGCAGCGCAAGCACCTGCGGGTCGGTGGCGGCCGTGGCCCCGGCCTTGCGGGTCGAGCCGAACGCGACCAGCTGCGCGTGCGCCAGCTGCAGCTCGGTCCGGGCCCGGGCGAAGAACTCGGTGTCCTTGGGCAGCGCGCCGGGCCAGCCGCCCTCGACGAACCCGACCCCGAGCTGGTCCATCAGCCGCGCGACGGCGAGCTTGTCCGCGACCGAGAACGACATGCCCTCGCCCTGGGCGCCGTCGCGCAGGGTGGTGTCGTAGACGTGGAAGGAATCGTCGAGCATTTTCGCCTCTTGGTCGTTCCGCCGGTCGGCTGGCACTGAATCTCCCCGGGAAAAGAAGAAGACCCCTCGCGGATGCGAGAGGTCTGCGCGCTGGCTACAGGATCGGCCGGCGCGCTACGTGATAATCACCTGGAAGTGCTGCACGCCGCGACGATAACCCCGTACGCGGTCGATGGGAAACCCGTTCCACATGCTGGGACGGGCCCCGGCACCGGGACGGCTCCGGCGGGGAGCCCGGCCGGGACGCTCGGCGGCCAGCCCGGCCGAGACGGCTCCGGCGGCCAGCCCTGGCCGGGACGGCTCAGGCGGCCAGCAGCGCGTCGAAGAGCCGGGGATCGGTGCCCTGCTCCGGGTGCCAGAGCACGCCGACCCGGAAGCGCGCGGCCGGGTCCTCGACGCCCTCGATCCCGCCGTCGAAGGCGTACGCGCCGACGGTGAGCGTGCCCGGGTCGGTGACGCCCTGGTGGTGGTAGCTCGGGACCTCGGTGCGCTCGCCCAGGATGCCGGCCAGCCTGGTGCCGGCGACGGTCTCGACCGGGTGCCGGACGTATTCCCCCGGCGCGCCGCGGTGCGCCTCGGACGAGTCGAGGTGCTGCACCAGCTTCCCGCCCGCGTACGCCGACATCAACTGCATGCCGCGGCAGATCCCCAGCGTGGGCAGGTCGGCGTCGATCGCGGCCTGCAGCAGCGCGACCTCACCCGCGTCCCGGGCCGGGTTGACGTCGGTGGTGCGCGGGTCGGGCTCGGCGCCGTACAGGGCCGGGTCGAGGTCGCCGCCGCCGGCCAGGATGAGCCCGTCCAGCGCGGCCACCACCTCGGCGGCCCCGTCCGGGGACGGCGGGATGACCAGCGCCCGGCCGCCGGCGGCGTGCACCGCGGTGACGTACGCCTGCGGCAGCACGGTCGCCTCGCGGGACCAGGCGCCCCACTGTGCTGGCTGGGCGTAGGCAGAGATTCCGATGAGCGGCCGCATCCGACCCAGGCTACAGCGGGGTCACGTAGGCGGCGGTGATCCCGCCGTCGACGACGAACGTGGACGCGGTGATGAACGAGGCGTCGTCGCTGGCCAGGAAGGCCACCGCGGCGGCGATCTCCGCTGGCTCGCCGAACCGGCCCATCGGCACGTGCACCAGCCGGCGGGCGGCCCGCTCCGGATCCTTGGCGAACAGCTCCAGCAGCAGCGGCGTCGCCACCGGCCCGGGGCAGAGCGCGTTGA
>DATINN010000303.1:0-5659 GCA_035474175.1 Mycobacteriales bacterium
GGGCCGCCGGGTCCGGCGGGTGCAGGCAGACGACGACGTCGGACTGCTCGTAGACGGCGTCGGTGACGGTCGCGCCGGCCGCGGCATATTCCGCGTCCGGGAACCAGGCGGCCGCGCCCGCCCCGGTCTCGACCACGGTCCGCAGCCCGCGGGCGGCCAGCCGCGCGACGCTCTCGGGCACCAGCCCGACCCGCCGCTCCCCGGCCCCGCCCTCCCGGACGACCCCGACCGCCAGCTCGCTCATCCGCTGCGCCTCCCTGGCCGCTCGCATCCCGGCCGGCGCCGTTGCCGACCGGGTCGGCCGGCAGCACGCGCGATCCGGTGCCGGCGTCCTGACCGTACGCGACGACCCGACACGCCCGCCCGCTCCACCCCGACGCCGCGGCGCGCCCGGGGCCGGGTCACCCCGGTCCACCGCGATCCCGCGGCGCGCCCGGGCCGGCTCCGCCCGATGCCGCGGCGTGCCCGGGCCGGCTCCGCCCGATGCCGCGGCGGGCCCGGGCCGGGTCACCGAAACGGTCACTTGAGCACGCGGGCGGCATCCGTCACAGTGGGTGAGACAACCAAGCCACACCGTGATCGTCGAGGGGATCCGATGTCGCAGCACGCCGCCGGGTCCCCGGTGGCCGGGGTTCCCGCGGCGCGACCACCGGTCCGGCTGCCGACCTGGCGCCGCGGCCCGGCCCTGGAGGGCGACGTCCGGGCGGTGCTGGCGACCGCGGACCGGCTGCGGGCCGGCACCCGGGCGGCCGAGGAGCAGGCCCGGCGGGAGCCCGACGACGCCGTGCTGCGGTTGCGGCTGGAGGAGGCGGTCGACGGCACCCGGGCCGCGCTCACCGAGGTGATCGGTCAGGTCGACCAGCTGGAGCAGTACGCGCTGTCGCACCAGCGCTGGGACCTCTCCGTGCGGCTGCGGGCGGTGCGCAGCGCCCGGGCGGTGGACGTGATGGCGGTGCTGCGGGCCGGCGGCGAGCCCAGCCAGGCCCAGGTCGAGGCCGCGGCCCGGGTGGACCGGGCGCTGGCCGGGCTGGACCCGGACGCGGACGACCTGGAGCACGGTTTCGAGGACCTCGAGGCCGGGCTGCGCCGGCTGCAGCGGGCGCTGCGGGACGTGCTGCGGCACCGCGAGGACCGGCCGCTGTCCCTGCCGCACCTGCGACTGCTGCTGGGCGGGGCGTACCGGGCGCTGGGCACGGCCGCGGTCGGGCTGCTGGCCGCGCTCGGGGTGGCGACCCAGGACGGGGCCGCGCCCGGCGACGCCGCCATCGCCGCGGCCACCGCGGTCGCGGCCTCCGGCGAGCGGGTGGTCGACCTGGTCCGGCAGCGGATGCGGACGCTCACCCCGCAGCAGCGGATGCTGGCCGCCCACGACGACCTCGGCTACCTGGTCGTCGACCTCGCCCGCGGCCTCGCGGCCGAGCGGCCCGACCCCGACCGGCTGGAGGACCTGTACGGAGCCGCGCTGGTGGAGAGCTCGCATGCGGCCCGGTGGGCGCAGCGGCTGGCCTGGACCGCGAAGCAGGACTACGCCGTGACCGCCCGGCAGGTGCCGGTGGTGCTGGGCGAGGCGATGACCGCGGTCCGGGCCGGGGACGCCACCGCCCGCACCGCGGCCGCGGCCCGGGTGGCGGAGATCCAGGAGTCGCTCGGCCGCTACCGGGTCCCCGATCCGGAGCCCCTCGACCTGCCCTGACCCGTACCGCATTCGTCACTGCGTGTATACGATTCGTACGGTCGGTAGCGCGCGCACGCCTGAGCGTCCGGAGATAAGTCTTGGCTAATACCCCCCTAAAGGGAGGGGGATTTGGTCTCGGTCGTGCAGACAACAGGCACAGTGATGGTGGGATGCCCGTTGAGCCGGCCGAGAACACGAGCCGTGATCAGGGAGACACAGCCACGACATCGAGCAGACAAGGGCGCGTGCGAGCCATGGTGTGGAAGTGGTCGAGCCGGCGCGACCGGCCGGTGAGCCGGGTCAGCCTGCCCGGTGGCGCCGTCTTCGACCAGCCCATCGTGCTGTCCCGGCTGATGGCACGGTACGTCCTGACCGGGCTGGTGGCACTGGTCATCATCGCGGTGTTCACGGCCTGGGCGAGCCGCAGCCTCGGCGTGCGGACCGCGATCGACAACGCCAACCGGCGGGCGACGCTCACCGCGCACGCCGCGATCGAGCCGATGCTGGACGACGGCATCATCACCGGCGACCCGGCCGCGATGCAGAAGATCGACGGCATCGTGCGCAACACGATCCTGAACAACACCACCAACCCGCCGGCCCGGATCAAGATCTGGAGCCCCGAGGGCAAGATCCTCTACTCCGACGAGAGCCGGCTGATCGGCCAGACCTTCGAGGTCGGCGGCGACGAGCGGGAGGCGCTGGAGACCGGGCAGACCCAGGCCGAGCTGTCGGACCTCTCCGAGCCGGAGAACCAGTACGAGGAGCCGGCCAAGCAGCTGCTCGAGGTCTACCTGCCCGTCTACACCAAGCAGACCCACCAGCGGCTGCTGTTCGAGGCGTATTACACCTACTCCAACATCACCGAGGCCGGCCGGCAGCTGTGGCTGCGGTTCGCGCCGTTCAGCCTGGGCGCGCTGGTGCTGCTGGAGCTGCTGCAGGTGCCGCTCGTGCTGTCGCTGGCCCGGCGGCTGCGGCGCACCCAGTATCAACGTGAGGACCTGCTGCGCAACGCGCTGGAGGCGACCCAGGAGGAGCGACGGCGCATCGCCGGTGATCTCCACGACGGGGTCGTCCAGGACCTGGCCGGCGTGGCGTTCTCGCTCGGCGCCGCCGCCCGCAACCCGGCCCGCGACCCCGAGGACGCCGCCAACGTCCGGGAGGCCGCCGACCGGGTCCGCGACGGGGTCCGCTCGCTGCGCTCCCTGCTGGTCGAGATCTACCCGCCCAACCTCTACGACGAGGGCCTGGAGGCGGCGCTGTCCGACCTGCTGGCCCGGCTCGAGCCGCGCGGCATCGAGACCGCGCTGCGGGTCGACGCGCCGCTGGACAAGCTCGACCTGGACGCCACCCAGCTGATCTACCGGGCCGCGCAGGAGGGCGTGCGCAACGTCGTCGCGCACGCCGACGCCGCCCGGGTCAGCATCGCGGTCACGGCGGTCAAGGACTGCGTGGTGCTGGAGGTGACCGACGACGGGCGCGGGCTGCCCGGACCGGACCTGCCGCAGCGCCCCGGTCACCTCGGACTCCGCGCGCTCGGTGGCCTGGCCGCCACGATGGGCGCGTCGCTCACCCTCTCGTCGACCCCGGGAAAGGGAACCGTGCTCGCACTAGAGATGCCGACGCCATGATCCGGCTGCTGATCGTGGACGACCACGCGATCGTCCGGCAGGGGCTGGAGCAGCTCTTCGCGACGACCCCCGACATCGAGGTGATCGGGACGGCCGCGGACGGCCAGGAGGCCGTGCAGTTCGCGCAGGACCAGAAGCCGGACGTGATCCTCATGGACCTCGGCATGCCGACCCTGGACGGGGTCGGCGCCACCCGGCAGATCGTGGACCAGCTCCCCCTCGTCCGCGTCGTCGTGCTCACCTCGTACGGGGACGAGAGCCGGATCCTGGACGCGCTGAACGCCGGCGCGCACGGCTACCTGCTCAAGCACTCCGACCCGGACGACGTGATCGAGGGCGTGCGGGTCGCGTACGCGGGCGACGCGCCGCTCGATCCCCGGGCCGGGCGGGTGCTCATCGAGCAGCGGCGCCGCGGTCGCAAGGAGGTCGAGCTGACCCCGCGCGAGCGGGAGGTGCTCGGGCTCGTCGGCCAGGGCATGGCCAACAAGCAGATCGCCCGCCGGCTGGAGATCACCGAGCGGACGGTCAAGGCCCACCTGACGAGCGTGTTCCAGCGGATCGGCGTCACCGACCGCGTGCAGGCCGCCCTCTGGGCCCGCCAGCACCTCCAGCAGAGCCAGTAACCCGACTCCCCGCCGGCCCGCCTCGACCCGGAACCCCAACCCCGGACCCGGCAAACGTCCGTCCGGCCATCCAGCCTGCCCGGCCCATCCGGCCGCCGGCCATCCCGCCCGGCCATCCCGCCCGGCCATCCCGCCCGGCCATCCCGCCCGGCCGGGCGGGCGGGTCAGCCGGCGGAGGTGGCGAGGCGCTGGTCGCCGGCCTGGAAGCGGGTGAGCTTCGCGTACAGCCCACCGTAGGAGGCCAGCTGCGTGTGCGTGCCGGCCTCGACGATCCGGCCCTGCTCCAGGACGAAGATGCGGTCGGCGTCGCGGACCGTCGACAACCGGTGCGCGATGACGATCTTCGTGCGCCCGGCCGGCAGGTTGTTCAGCGCGGCGACGAGGAGCTCCTCCGAGCCCGCGTCCAGCGCCGACGTCGGCTCGTCCAGGATGATGATCTGCGCGTCGCGCAGGATGGCCCGGGCGATCGCGACCCGCTGCCGCTGGCCGCCGGAGAGGTTCGCGCCGCGCTCGCCGATGTGGGTGTCGAGCCCGTCGGGCAGCCGCGCGGCGAACTCGTCCACCAGCGCCAGCCGGGCGGCCCGGCGCACGTCGCGGTCCCGGGCGCCGGGGTAGCCGCAGATGATGTTCTCCCGCAGCGTCCCGTCCAGCAGCACGGTGTCCTGCAGCACGGTCGCGATCTGCCCGCGCAGCGCCGCCAGCTGGTGCCGCCGCACGTCGATCCCGTCCACCAGCACCTGCCCGGAGGACACGTCGGCCAGCCGCGGGATGAGCGCCGCGATCGTCGACTTCCCGGCCCCGGTCGGGCCGACCAGGGCCACGCTCTGCCCGGCCTCGATGGTCAGCGACAGGTTGCGCAGCACCGGCTCCCGGCCGTAGGAGAAGGAGACGTCGCGGAACTCGACCCGGCCGCGGATCGGCACCGCGACCGCGTCCGGCGCGTCCACGATGTCGATCGGCGCCTCCAGCACCTCCCCGATCCGGTCCAGCGCCGCCGCCCCCTTGCTGACCACCTGGGACAGCTTGGTCAGCGACTTGACCGGCTTGTAGAGGGAGCCGAGGTAGGTGATGAAGACCAGCAGCACGCCGAGCGACAGGTGCCCGCTGAGCACCCGCTCGGCCCCGAACCACAGCACCACCGCGGTCGAGACCACGCCGGCGATCTCCACCAGCGGCCCGAACCGGGACTGCACCCGCACCGACTCCACGCCGGCGGTCAGGCTCGTCTCCGACAGCCCGGCGAAGTGCCGCAGCCGGTAGTGCTCCAGCCCGAACGCCTGCACCAGGTGGATCGCGGACAGGTCCTCGGTCGCCGCGGACGCCAGCGCCCCGTCGGCCTTGCGGACCCGCCGGGCGGCCTGCCGCAGCTGCTTGCGGGAGCGGTGGGTGGCCCAGAACAGCGGCGGCGTGGACAGCAGCGCCAGCAGGGTGAAGACCGGGTCGATGCTCACCATCACCACGAACATCCCGACCACGAGCACGGTCGAGGGCAGCAGGGTGGACAGGATCTGCACCAGCATGTCCTGCGTGTACGCCACGTCGCTGGTCACCCGGGCGGTGAGGTCGCCGACCCGGTGCTTGCCGTGGAAGCGCAGCGACTGCCGCTGCAGCCGGGACAGCACCGACAGCCGCAGGTCGTTGGCGACGTGCAGGCCGGCCGCGGCCAGCAGCCGGGTGGCCCAGTAGTCGGCGAAGCTGGCCAGCAGCACCAGCCCGACCAGGGCCAGCGC
>DATINN010000304.1:0-4250 GCA_035474175.1 Mycobacteriales bacterium
GCGCAAGCCCGGCCCGCTGGGCTCGGTCTTCCGGATGCTCGACCGCAAGCACATGCGGTCGGAGGCCCAGCGGCACATGTCCGAGCTCGGCATCGCGACCCTGCAGAACATCGGCCAGGCGGTGGAGAGCCTGTCCGGCGGGCAGCGTCAGGCCGTGGCGGTGGCCCGGTCGGCGGCGTTCGGCAGCAAGGTCGTGATCCTGGACGAGCCGACGGCGGCGCTGGGGGTCAAGGAGGGCAACCGGGTGCTGCAGCTGATCCGGGACGTCCGCGACCGCGGCCTGCCGGTGATCCTGATCAGCCACAACATGCCGCACGTGTACGAGGTCGCGGACCGGATCCACATCCAGCGGCTGGGCCGGCGGGTGGCGATCGTCACGCCGGAGTCGCACTCGATGTCCGACGCGGTCGCGATCATGACCGGCGCGGCACCCCCGCCGGCCTGACCGGGAGGCGCGGGGGCCCGGACCGGACCGGCCCCCGCGTCCCGTCACGGGGTGAGGACGACCTTGGTGCAGTCTTCCTTCTTGTTCTTGAAGATCTCGTACGCCTCCGGCGCCTGCTCCAGCTTCATCCGGTGGCTGATGATGAAGGTGGGGTCGATCTCGCCGGCCTCGATGCGGCCCAGCAGCGGCTTCAGGTAGCGCTGCACGTGGCACTGACCCTGCCGGATCGTGAGCCCCTTGTTCATCATCTGGCCGAGCGGGAACTTGTCCGCGAAGCCGCCGTACGCGCCCATGATGGAGACGGTGCCGCCGGTGCGGCAGGCCAGGATCGCCTCCCGGACCGCCTCCGGCCGCTCGGTCTGCTGCCGGCCGGCCTGCTTGACCCGGTCGTAGGCGTGGATGGCCGGGTTGGCGCTGTGCGCCTCCAGCCCGACCGCCTCGATGCAGGCGTCCGGCCCGCGCCCGGCGGTCATCTCGTTGAGCGCGTCCATCGGGGCCACGTCGGCGTAGTTGATCGTGTCCGCGCCGGTGTGCTTGGCCACCCGGTCCAGCCGGTAGTCGAACCGGTCGATGACGATGACCCGCTCGGCCCCGAGCATCTTCGCGCTGGCGGCGGCGAACATGCCGATCGGCCCGGCGCCCCAGATCGCGACCACGTCGCCCGGCGTCACCGCCATGTCCGCGCCCATGAACGCGGTCGGGAAGACGTCGGACAGGAACAGCACCTGCTCGTCGGTCAGGTCCGACTCGATCTTGATCGGGCCGACGTCGGCGAACGGCACCCGCGCGTACTCGGCCTGGCCGCCGGCGAAGCCGCCGAGCATGTGCGAGTAGCCGTAGATCGCGGCCGGCGAGTGGCCCATCAGCTTCTCGGCGATGGCCGCGTTGGGGTTGGAGTTCTCGCACACCGAGTAGAGCTCGCGCTTGCAGTTGTAGCAGGAGCCGCAGGCGATCGGGAACGGCACGACCACCCGGTCGCCGATCGCGAGGTTGCCGACCCCGGGGCCCAGCTCCACGACCTCGCCCATGAACTCGTGCCCGAGCACGTCGCCCTTGCGCATGGTCGGGATGTAGCCGTCGTACAGGTGCAGGTCGGAGCCGCAGATCGCGGTCGAGCTGACCTTCACGATCGCGTCCCGCGCGTTCAGCAGCTGCGGGTCCGGGACCGTCTCGACCGACAGCTTGTTGCGGCCCTGCCAGGTGTTCGCCCTCATGCCTTGCTCCCCTCGCCGCCCGGCGCTCCCGCCCGCTTCGCCAGCACCACGCTCTGCCGGCGACCCTCCGGGGTCGCCTCGGACCGGACCACCTCGCCGGTCTCCAGGATCTGCTTGAACCGGCGCAGGTCGTCGGTCACCTGCTGCCGCGGCTCCTGGCCGAGCAGGCCGGCCACCGCGTTGCCGAGCTTGCCGGCCGGCGGCTCGTAGGTCAGCTCGACCCGGACCTCGGTGCCGCGGTCGCCGGGCGCCCGCTCGAACCGGACCGACCCGGAGTTGGGCACGTCCGCGCCCGGGGCCGACTTCCAGGACAGCAGCCGGCCGGGCTCGTCGGCGACGATCGTCGCGTCCCACTCGACCGCGTCCTTGACCGGCGCCTCGGCCACCCAGTGGGTGCCGTCGGCGGAGACCGAGCGCAGGTGGGTCATGAACTCCGGCAGCCGGGCGAAGTCGCGCCACAGCGCGTACGCCTCCTCGGCCGGGTGGTTGACCGTCACGCCGGCCCGCACCGTGAACGCGCTGCCGTCGCTGGTCCGGCTCGGGTGCGTGCGGCGGCTCAGCCGCGCCGCGGCCAGGATGTCCAGCGCCGCGATGCCGCCGACCGCGGCCAGCGCGGCGCCGACCTTGCGGCGGTCGCGGGCCGAGCGCAGGCCGCTGATCAGCAGGGCCACGTCCATGCCGTCGCCGGCCACCCGGGACCACACGCCCGGCATCGGCTTGCGGCCCTGGGCCAGGATGCCCGCGCCGGCCACCAGCTCCCGGACGCCGACGCTGCGCGCGGTCCACCGGGTGCCCGGGGTGTCGTCCAGTCCTACCGCCCGGGCCACCCGGCCCGGGATCGCCACCAGCGGGGCCCCGAGCGCGAAGCTCGCCCAGCCCAATGCCTTGCCAAGACCTGCACCGCTCTCGCCGGCGCTGCCCATCGCCACTCCTGTCGTCGGGATGCGCAGGCCGTACCCGGGTCGTTCCGGGCCATGCATCCCGACCGGTGCGGCGCTAGCGGTCGCCGTCCTTCACGACCGGCTGGTACGCCGAGGGCACCTTCTCCGGCGGCGGCACCGTCTCGGCGTCGGCGCCGCCGGTGTAGCCGCCGCGCTTGTCATTCATCCCGAGCGTGCCCTTGGGCTTCGGGGCCGGCCTCTGTCGTGGCATCTTCGCTCCCTGAGCGCTGCGGAGGGACGATCTCCATCCAGGAGATCTGACCCGGCGCTATGTAGAGAGGATACCCGAGGGAGGTCAGCAGCTCCCCGCTGTCGGGGTCGATGCTCCAGGCCTCCTCCAGCAGCAGGTCGGGCTGCTGGGGGTAGCCGGCGGCGTAGGACGCCGACGCGAACAGGCCCGCGTGCGTGGTCCCGTCGACCGTCCGGACCCGCAGGTAGGTGGCGGGCCGGTCGGAGAAGAAGTCGTCCCAGGCCCGCGGGGCCAGCTCCGGGCCGATCGTCCAGCGCAGCACCTCGCGCTGCCACCGCGGCCGCTCGTCGCGGTGCAGGTAGACCTGGCCGATCACGCTGCCGGCGACCGCGGGCAGCATCAGCAGCAGCACCGCGGCCACCCACAGGATCGCGAACTCGCCGGCCAGGATCCGGCCCGGCTCGGCCAGCGTCGCCCGCCACACCCAGTATTCGGGCCAGCCGGCGAGCACGTGGAAGACGGCCGAGACGGCGATGAAGCGCAGCGTCCGGTCCGCCAGCGTCACCCCGTACGCGCCGGCCTGCCGCTCGAAGGCCAGCGTGTACGTCAGCCCGGGCAGCACCGCCACCACCAGGACCAGCAGCCCGAGCGCGGTCTCCGGGATCACCGCCTACCCCCGCAGCGCGTGCAGGCCGCGGATCGCGAGCGGGTAGCCGGCGACGCCCATCCCGACGATCACCCCGGCCGCGACCCGGGACACGTACGAGTGGTGCCGGAACTCCTCCCGCCGGTGCACGTTCGAGATGTGCACCTCGATCAGCGGCAGCTCGGCGCCCTCGATGGCGTCCGGCAGCGCGATCGAGGTGTGGCTGTACGCGGCCGGGTTGAGCACCGCGCCCAGCGCCGTCCCGGCGGCGACCGCGGCCCCGGCCTCCTGCAGCCAGCCGACCAGCTCGCCCTCGGCGTTGGTCTGCCGGAAGTCGACCTCCAGGCCCAGCTCGGCCGCCGTGTCCCGGCACAGCTGCTCCACGTCGGCCAGGGTGGCGGTGCCGTAGATGAGCGGGCTGCGGGCGCCGAGGAGGTTGAGGTTCGGGCCGTTGAGCACGAAGACAGTCGTCACGCGGCCGGAGCGTACCCATGCCGGCGACCGGGCGGCGGTCGGGCAGACTCGCCTGCATGAGCGACGGTGTGGCGGTCGGTGTCATCGGTTCCGGGATCATGGGCGCGGGCATCGCGGAGGTGGCGGCGCGCAACGGCTGCGACGTCCTCGTCCGTGAGCTCAACGTCGGCGACTTGAAACCCTCCGAGCTCGACATGGAATTCTTTTTGAACCTCGCCTGGAATCCACACGCGTGGAA
This sequence comes from Mycobacteriales bacterium, assembly GCA_035474175.1. Classification (GTDB taxonomy): domain Bacteria; phylum Actinomycetota; class Actinomycetes; order Mycobacteriales; family CADCTP01; genus CADCTP01. The sequence continues at coordinate 4,149 of DATINN010000304.1, forward strand.
CGGCACGAACACGTATCAGCTATTGGAGAAACGACTGGCTCGCGATTTCGACCCCAAATTCCTGCCCGAACTCACTTTCCTTCTCTCGCGATATTATGTGCT
>DATINN010000305.1:0-7468 GCA_035474175.1 Mycobacteriales bacterium
CACGGCGCCGGACTGCTGCCAGGACCGGATCACGTCGAGCTTCTGCTCCGGCGCCACCCGCGCGTAGACCGCGGCCCGCCGGGTGTCGCCGGCCGCCAGCTGCCGCCCGGTCACCACGGCGTCGTCGCCGGACAGGACGCCGAGCCGGCGGGCCAGCACCCCGACCATGGCCGGGTGGTCGCCGGTGATGATGACCGGGGTGATGCCGGCGGTCCGCGCGGCGGCCACCGCCGGACCCGCCGCCGGCCGCAGCGGGTCGGTCATGCCGACGAGCCCGAGAAGCCGGAGGTCGCGGGTGACCGGCTCACCGGCCAGGGTGTCCACAGTGGACCAGGCGACGGCCAGGACGCGGTGCCCGGTGGCGGCCAGCTCGTCGGCGGCGGCCCGGGCGGCGGCCAGGATCTCCGGCGGGGCGGCCAGCACGCCCGGGTCCAGCACCGACTCCGGCGCGCCCTTGCAGACCACGAGCACCGTCCCGGCGGGGGAGCGGTGGGCCGTGGTCATCCGGGCGGTGGCCGCGTCGAAGGGCACCTCGGCCAGCCGCGGGTACGCGCTGCGGGTCGGGCCGACCTCGACGCCACCCCGCGCGGCCGCGGCGAGCAGGGCGCCCTCGGTCGGATCCCCGTCCACCTGCCAGCCCGCCGGATCGCCGGACCCGGCCGGGCCGCCCGGGCCAGGGCCGCCGGCCGCGCCGGCCGCGCCGGCCGGGTCGCCGGGCCCGGCCGGGCCGTGCGGGTCGGGCCGGTCGCGCGGGTCGGAAGGGTCGGGCTGATCGGGCGGGACCAGCTCGGCGTCGTTGCAGAGCACGCCGGCCAGCAGCAGGTCGGCGACCGCCTGCCGCCCGGTCGCGGGCCACCGCACCCGGCCCGCGGGGGAGTAGCCCGGACCGGACACCGTCGCCTCCCCGGCCGGCGTCCACAGCAGCTCGACCGCCATCGTGCCCTCGGTCAGGGTGCCGGTCTTGTCCGAGGCGATCACCGTGACCGATCCGAGCGTCTCGACCGCGGGCAGGGACTCCGGGATGGCCGCGACCGCCAGGCTCACCGCGGTCACCAGCATCGTGTCCAGCGGTTCGCCGCGCAGCAGCCCGAGCACGGCGACGAGCAGGCACAGCGCCGCCGCCCCGACCGACAGCTGCCGCCCCAGCCGGGACAGCGAGCGCTGCAGCGGGGTGGAGGGGGCCTGGTGCTCCTCCAGCATGCGGGCGATCCCGCCCAGCGCGGAGTGCGACCCGGTGGCGGTGACGACGGCGTCGGCGCGGCCCCGGGTGACCACGGTGCCGGACAGCAGCATGCCGACCCGGTCGGCCAGCGGGGTGTCGGCCGGCTGCCGCGCGTCGGCCCGCTTCGGCACCGGCACGGACTCGCCGGTGAGGGCGGCCTCGTCCACCTCCAGGCTCTCGCCGAGCAGCAGCCGGGCGTCGGCCGGCACGATGTCGCCGGCGGCGAGCCGCAGCAGGTCCCCCTCGACCACCTCGCGCGCCGGCACCAGCCGGGCGTCCCCGTCCCGCACGACCCGGGCCATCGGCGCGGTCAGCGCGGTCAGCGCGGAGATCGCCCGCCCGGCCCGCACCTCCTGCACCACGCCGAGGGTCGTGTTGACCGCGACCACGGCGAGGATCACGGTCATGTCGGTCAGGTCGCCGATCGCGGCGGTCAGCGCCGCCGCCGCCAGCAGCACCACGATCATCGTGTCGGTCAGCTGGGCCAGCACCAGCCGCCCCACCGGCCGGCGGGCGCCGGTCGCCAGCTCGTTGCCGCCCGCCCCGGCGAGCCGCGCCGCCGCCTCGGCCGCGGGCAGCCCGCGGGCCGGGTCGGTGCCGGTCCCGGCGGCGACCTCGGTGCCGGACAGCGTCCAGGGAGCGGTCCGGCCGGAAACCGACCTGGTCGTCGTCATGCCCTGCAGGATCGCCGCCGGGACGGCGAACCGGCAGAGTCCTAGGGCCTGAGCTTTCTTGCCCGGCCGGTCCGGGGCCGGATCAGCTCAGCCGGTCGCCGAGGCTGAGACGGACGTGCTGGTTCAGGGTGATGCGACCGTCGGCTCCCCGCGCGACCTCGAGGTGCTCGGTCGCGGCCGCCATCACCTCGTCCCGGCGCGCCTCCGGCACGCACTCCCACATCACCCGCTGCCCGTGCGACCAGGACCAGACCCGCCACTGCTCCGGGTCCTGGAAGGTCACCGGGACGTCCAGGCCGGTGGTCCGCAGGTGGGTGAACCCGGTCGCGCCGAGCAGCTCCTCCACCCCGCGGTCGCTGCCGAACGGCCCGGACTGCCCGCTGGTGCGGGCGTCGAGCAGCTGCTGGGGCAGGTACGGCCGGAAGATGTCGTCGAGGTCCTCCCAGGCCCGGTCGCGGGGGCCGAAGGTCGAGATGCCCAGCCGGCCGCCCGGGACGAGCAGCTCCCGCCAGGCCCGCAGCGCCCCGGCCGGGTCGGGCAGGAAGAAGATCACCAGCGAGGACAGCGCGAGGTCGTACGAGCCGGGCGGCAGGTCGGGGCCGGCCGCGTCCATCACCTGCAGGTCGACCGTGGTCAGGCCGCGGGCGCGGACGTCGGCGGCGGTGCGCTCCACCATCGCCGCGGACAGGTCGATGCCGGTCACCCGCCCGGCCGGGCCGACCGCGTCGGCCAGCGGGAACAGCACCGCGCCGCGCCCGCACCCGATGTCCAGGGCGCGCTCGCCGCCGGCCGGCGCGACCGCGCGCACCAGGGCCGCCCCGATCGGGTCGAACCACGGCACCCCGACGTTCTCGTACGACTCCGCGACCCGGTCGAAGAGGGCGGCGACTGCGACGCTGCGCGGGGCGACTCGGGTCTGGTCCACGTACTGGATCTTGTCGTCTCCGGGCCGCCGTGTCACTGTCCGTCGGGGCAGTGATCGGCCGCCGGTCCCGCGCGCGGCCTCGTCCCGGCGAGGATGGGGTGGCACGGTGGCGGGGGACGGTGCCGGACACGTCCGGCCGGGACGGAGGACCCACGATGGCGACGCTGGTCTCGGTCAACGTCGGCCTGCCCCGGGACGTCGCCTGGGAGGGCCGCACCGTCCACACCGGGATCTGGAAGGACCCGGTCGAGGGACCCCGGATGGTCCGCCGGCTCAACGTCGACGGCGACGGCCAGGGTGACCTGGCCGGGCACGGCGGCGAGCAGCGGGCCGTGTTCGTCTACCAGCTCGACTCGTACCGGCACTGGCGGGAGCACCTCGGCCGCGACGACCTCGGGTACGGCGAGTTCGGCGAGAACTTCACCGTGGACGGCCTGCCCGACGACGAGGTCTGCATCGGGGACCGCTACCGGATCGGGGCGGCCGAGTTCGAGGTGACGCAGCCGCGGGTGACCTGCTTCCGGGTCGGCATGCGGCTGCGCGAGCCGCGGATGCCGGCGCTGCTGGTCGCGCACCACCGGCCGGGCTTCTACCTGCGGGTGATCACCGAGGGCGCCGTGACGGCCGGGGACCCGATCGTGCGGACCCGGGTCGGCCGGCACGCGGTCAGCGTCGCCGCCGTCGACGCGCTGCTCTACCTGCCGGACCGGGACCGAGACCTGCTGCGGGCGGCCGTGGACATCCCGGCGCTGAGCCCGGGCTGGCAGGGCTCGTTCCGCGAGCTGCTCGACGCCGGCCCGGCCGCCGCCGCGCCGCCCCCGCCGGCCTGGCCGGGCTTCCGCCGGCTGCGGGTCGAGCGGGTGGTGCCGGAGAGCGCGACGGTGACGTCGGTCGAGCTGGCCGCCGACGACGGGGCGCCGCTGCCGCCGGCCGCGGCCGGGCAGTACCTGACCCTGCGGGTGGCCGGCGCCGGCGACCCCGCTCCCGTACGCAGCTACTCGCTGTCCTCGCCCCCGGGCGCGGCCACCTACCGGATCAGCGTGAAGCGCGAGCCGCACGGCGTGGTCAGCGCGTACGTCGGCGCCCGGCTGCGGCCCGGTGCGGTCCTGGACGCCGCCGCGCCGCGGGGCGAGTTCGTGCTGGCCGACGGGACCGGTCCGGTGCTGCTGCTCTCGGCCGGGATCGGCGTCACGCCGGTGCTGGCCATGCTCCACCAGCTCGCGGCGGCCGGCAGCGCCCGGGACGTCTGGTGGGTCCACACCGCCCGCAACGCGGCCGAGCAGGCCTTCGCGGCCGAGGCCGACCGGCTCCTGCAGGCGTTGCCGCACGCCCACCGGTACGTCTTCCACACCGCCCCCGACGGTGCCGCGCCCGACGGTGCCGCCCCCGACGGTGCCGCGCCCGCCGGCCCCCATGGTGCCGCGCCCGCCGGCGCGGTGCGGCGTGGCCGGCCGACCGCCGCCGCCCTGGCCGGTCTCGGCCTGCCGGCGGACGCGACCGCGTACGTCTGCGGGCCGGCCGCGTTCATGGCCGACATGCAGGCCACCCTGGCCGGGCTCGGGATTCCCCCGGACCGGGTGCACACCGAGCTGTTCGGGGCCCTGGCCGCGATCAACCCCGGGCTCACGGACGTCCGGCGCCGGTCCCCGCACCCGCCGCCCGGGCCGGACGGGACCGGACCGCGGGTCACCTTCGCCCGCAGCGGTCTCACCGTCCGCTGGGCCGACCGGCACGGCTCGCTGCTCGACCTGGCCGACGCCTGCGAGGTGCCGACCCGCTTCTCCTGCCGGACCGGCGTCTGCCACACGTGCGTCACGCCCGTGTTGTCAGGCGCGACCGACTACTCGCCCGAGCCGCTGGAGCTGCCGGCGGCCGGGACCGTGCTCGTCTGCTGCGCGCGGCCGGACGGCGACCTCGTGCTCGACATGTAGCCGCGGGTCGACGCTGATCCAGTACCATCACCGTGCCTCTCGCTGCCGGCGCGGGTGATGTCCCAGGGCAGGTCGGACGTCGAGGAGGGCGGGGTGCACCGCTTCCGATCGGCCGCCGCCGTGACCGCGCTCGTCGTGGTGGCCATCGTCGGCCTGTCCGTCTCGGGAGTGCTGTCCGACCGGGCCGCCGGCGCCGTCGACGACCTGGGCCAGCTCGCCGGGGCCATGGCCGCGGCCGTGGCCTGCGGCATCACCGGCCTGCGGGCGGCCGGGCGGGAGCGGCGGTGGCGGCTGCTGATGGCCGCGGCCTTCGTCGGCTGGGGCACCGGCCAGGGCATCTGGACCTACTACCAGCTGATCGGCCGGGACGCGATCCCGTCGCCGTCGCTGGCCGACGTGGGCTACCTGACGCTGCCCGTCTTCGCGCTGCCGTCGCTGCTCGTGCTGGCGGCCGGCCGGTCCCGGCGGGCCCGGCGGGACGAGCGGTCGGGCCGGTCCCGGCTGGTGCTCGTGCTCGACGCGCTGGTCATCGTCGGCTCGATGAGCATCCTGGCCTGGACACTGGTCCTCTCGGCCGTGGTCGAGGCCGGTGCGCCGACCGCGGCCGCGTTCGCCGTGGCCGTGGCGTACCCGGTCTCGGACCTGATGCTGGTCGTCATCGTGCTGCTGACGCTCACGCTGCGGCGGGTCGGGCACCGGCCGCAGCTGCTGCTGCTGGCCCTCGGGCTGGTCGCGATCTCCTGCTCCGACAGCACGTTCGCCTACCTGGTCAGCTCGGGCGCGCAGACGCTGCCGCTGGCCGGGGACATCGGCTTCGTCGCCGGTCCTTACCTGGTCGCGCTGGCCGCGGTCGCCCCGGCCTCGATCGCGGCCCGCGAGGGCAGCCTGGCCGGGCTGCCGGGCGGGCTGCGCTGGCACCTGCTCGTGCCGTACCTGCCGCTGACCGCGGTCGGGATCCTGCTGCTGGTGCAGACGTCGCTGGGCCGCAGCTTCGGCCGGATCGAGGTCTACCTCGGGCTGCTGGTCGTCACGCTGGTCGTGACCCGCCAGGTCATCACCCTGCGGGAGAACACGCTGCTGCTGGAGCAGGTCCGCGACAGCCAGGCCGAGCTGGCCCACCAGGCCTTCCACGACCCGCTGAGGGGGCTGCCCAACCGGGCCCTGTTCGGCGACCGGCTGGCCCACGCCGCCGACGTGCACCGGGACGAGCGCCGGCCGCTGGGGCTGCTGTTCGTCGACCTGGACGAGTTCAAGGTCGTCAACGACACCCTCGGCCACGCCGCCGGCGACGCGCTGCTGCAGCAGGTCGGGCAGCGGCTGCGCGGCTGCGTGCCCGCGGCCGACACGGTGGCCCGGCTCGGCGGCGACGAGTTCGCCGTGCTGGTGGAGAGCGACCTGGCCCCGGGCGACGTGGCCGACCGGGTCACCGCCGCGCTGGACACGCCGTTCCTGCTGGAGCGGCAGAGCCGCACCGTCCGGGCCAGCGTCGGCGTGGTCGTCGCCGACGGGCAGCGCGAGGACGTCTCGGCCGAGCTGCTGCTGCGCCGGGCCGACGCCGCGATGTACGCGGCCAAGCGCGGCGGCGGCGCCGCCGTCGTCACGTACGAGCCGGGCCTGATCTCCCTGCTGGACGACCCGGACCTGCCCTTCCGGCTGGCCGACGCGCTGCACCGGGGCGCCGTGGACGTCGCGTACCAGCCGATCGTGCGGCTCAGCGACGGCAGCACGGTGGCGGTCGAGGCGCTGGCCCGGTGGACCGACGGGGACCGCGGGCCGGTGCCGCCGGAGGTGTTCGTGGCCGCGGCCGAGCGCACCGGCCTGATCGCCGAGCTGGACGACCACGTGCTCAACCGGGCCTGCCGGGACATGGCCTGGCTGCGGGCGCGCAGCGGCATCCCGCTGGCCGTGCACGTCAACGTCTCCGCGACCCGGCTGGCCGACCCCGCGCTCGGCGTCGCGGTGCGGGCCGCGCTGGACCGCAACCGGCTGCCGGCCGCGGCGCTGGTCCTGGAGATCACCGAGACCAGCATGGTGCCGGACGTCGCCGCGGCCACCCCGATCCTGCAGCGGCTGCGGGGCGAGGGCGTGCGGGTCGCGCTGGACGACTTCGGCACCGGCTACGGGACGCTGGCCACCCTGCACGTGCTGCCGATCGACGTGGTCAAGCTCGACCGCACGCTGGCCGTGCCGGCCGGCGACCCCGGCCGCGGCAACGCGCTGCGCCGGTCGGTCGTGTCGATCTCCCGCACCCTCGGCATGCTGATCGTGGGGGAGGGGATCGAGACCGCCCAGCAGGCCGCCGAGCTGGGCCGGCTCGGGTGCGACCTCGGCCAGGGCTACTACTTCGGGCGGCCGGAGCCGGTGGACCGGCTCCGGCTCGTCGCCCCGTACGTGCCGCAGGAGCCGCTCACGGCCGGGGCGCCCCGCCCGCTCGGCTGAGCCCGCTGCTCAGGCGCCCCGCCCGCCCGCCTGAGCCCGCTGCTCAGGCGCCCCGCCCGGCTGAGCCCGCCGCCCGGGGTGACCTGCGCGCTCGGCTGAGCCGGCCCGCTGCTCAGCGCAGCGTGTAGCCGGTGAAGCCCATCTGGAACCCGCTGAACGCGGGCCGGTTGCCGTTGACCCCGATCCAGTCCCCGTGCGGGCGCAGCCGGGCCAGCCCGGTGCCGACGTTCTCCAGCGTGATCCCGCCGTGGAACAGCGTCCGCGTGGTCGCCTGCAG
>DATINN010000306.1:0-2793 GCA_035474175.1 Mycobacteriales bacterium
CCACCGGCAGCTCGAAGGTGCCGGGCACCAGCACGTGCACGACGTCGGACACCCCGGCCTCGGCCAGCCGCGCCAGGAGCGTGGGGTAGTAGGCGGCGCCGGCGGCGTACAGGTCGTAGAAGGGTCCCTCGGCGGCGGACGACCACGGCTGGACGATGCCCGCGCCGGCCGCGGTCGCCTGTCCACTGCGGACGGTGTCGACCACGACGACCTCGGCCCCGCCGGCCGCCAGCGCGAACGCCGTCGCCGCGCCGGCCACACCCCTGCCGACGACCACCACCCGGATCGACACCGGGCCTCCTCAGGCGCGGGCCGCGAGGGCCCGGATGAACGCGGCGATCTCGGCCGGCTTCTCCTCGGCCATGAAGTGACCGGCCTCGATGGGCTGGTACGTCAGGTCGGGCGCCCAGGCCTTCCACAGCGCCGCGGCGTCGAAGCCGAGCTGCGCGCCCCAGTCCTGCGAGACGACCGCCACCGGCATCGCCAGCTGGGTGCCGGCGGCGCGGTCGGCCTCGTCCAGGGCCAGGTCGACGCCCGCGGTCGCCCGGTAGTCGGCGACGATGGAGTCGACCGCCGCCACCGAGCTGTCGACGTAGTGCCGGCGGACCTCGGGCGTGAAGGTCGACCCGCTCGGATCCCAGGCGTCCAGGAACGACCCGAAGAACTCCGGCGCGACGGCGGAGATCATCCTCTCCGGCAGGCCGATCGGCTGCGCCATCAGGTAGAGGTGCCAGGCGACCTTGGCGTTGACGCCCTGCAGCACGGCCCAGGTGTCCAGCGTCGGCAGCACGTCCAGGACGCCGAGGTACGCGACCGCGGCCGGGTGGTCCAGCGCCGCCCGGACGCCGACCAGCGCGCCGCGGTCGTGCCCGACCAGGCCGAACCGGTCGAACCCGAGGCCCTGCGCGACCTCGACGATGTCCTGCGCCATCGTGCGCTTGGAGTACGCCTCCGGGTCGGCACCGGACGGCTTGGAGCTTCGCCCGTAGCCGCGCAGGTCCGGCACGATCACCGTGTGCCGGTCGGCGAGCTCCCGGGCGACGTGCCGCCACATGTAGTGGGTCTGCGGGAAGCCGTGCAGCAGCACGACGGCCGGCCCGGAACCACCGACGGCGACGGCGAGCTCGACGCCCGGGGCCGTGGGCAGCGCCCGGGAGTCGAAGCCTTCGATGTTCACGCGGTCTCCTCGATCTGGGTCGGGTTGCCGGAGAAGATCCCGGCGGGTCGCGGACGGCCCGGGGTGGCCCGGAGGGCCGGCACCAGCACGGTGTCGACCAGCGCGCCGAGGTAGTCCTCGTCGACCAGCAGGCCGTTGAGCCGGCGCAGCAGCAGGGCCGACCCGACGACCTCCTCGTACGGGAAGGGGTCGGCGCCGGGCGGCAGCTCGCCCCGGCCGACCGCGGCGTCGATCACCGCCCGCGGCAGGCGCGCCCCGGTCGGGCCGACGGACGTCTCGATCGCCTCGCACAGCTCCGGGTCCTCCAGGCCGGCCTGGAGCAGGAGCATCGCGGTCTGGCCGTCGGACGAGCGCATCGTGCGGTCCAGGCGGCGGCACAGCGCCAGCAGGTCGCCGCGCAGGCTGCCGGTGTCGATCTCGTCCGCTCCGCTCCGGCGGGCCGGGCCGGCCTTGAGCGCGGCCACCACCATCTCCCGCTTGGTCCGCCAGCGGCGGTAGAGGCTGGACTTGGACGCGCCGGAGCGCCGGGCGACCTCCTCGAACGACGCGCCGTCGTACCCGGACTCGGCCAGCACGGCGCCGACGGCGGCCAGGATCCGCTGCTCCAGCTCGTCGTCCCGCGGCCGGCCCCGCCGGACCTCACTTCGATACGACACGTACCGGATCGTATATCACTCGCCACCGCCCGGCGCACCGCTGCCGGTTGGCGGGCGCAGGGCCGGGTAGCTGCGGAAGCCATGGGACAGCCGAAGCAGCAGCAGCAACCGCCCGGCGTGCAGTCGCAGATGGACCCGGTGCCGGACTGCGGTGAGGACAGCTACCGGGGCTCCGGGAAGCTCACCGGCAAGGTCGCGGTGATCACCGGCGGGGACAGCGGGATCGGGCGCGCGGTCGCCATCGCGTACGCGCGGGAAGGCGCCGACGTGGTGATCTCCTACCTCAGCGAGGACTCCGACGCCCGGGACGTGGCCAAGCACGTCGAGGACGCGGGCCGGCGGGCGGTGCTCGTCGCCGGCGACCTGTCCGAGGCCCAGCACTGCCGGGACGTGATCGCCCGCACCGTCGAGGAGTTCGGCAAGGTCGACGTGCTGGTCAGCAACGCCGCCTTCCAGATGAACCACGACTCGATCGAGGACATCCCCGACGACGAGTGGGGCTTCACCTTCCGGACGAACGTGGAGGCGATGTTCCACCTGGTGAAGGCGGCGGTGCCGCACATGGCGCCGGGCTCGGCGATCATCGGCAGCTCGTCGGTGAACTCCGACATGCCCTCGCCGACCCTGGCGCCGTACGCGGCGACGAAGGCGGCGGTCGCCAACTTCTGCGCCAGCCTGGCCCAGCTGCTCGGGCCGAAGGGGATCCGGGTGAACAGCGTGGCCCCCGGTCCGGTGTGGACGCCGCTGATCCCGGCGACCATGCCGCCGGAGAAGGTCGAGCAGTTCGGCCAGGACACCCCGCTGGGACGGGCGGGGCAACCGGCCGAGCTGGCGCCGGTCTACGTGCTGCTCGCCTCCGACGAGGCCAGCTACGTCTCCGGGGCGCGGGTCGCGGTGACCGGAGGACGTCCGGTCCTCTGATCGGGTCGGCCCCACCGCCCCGGCCCGTATGCCTCGAGC
>DATINN010000307.1:0-2965 GCA_035474175.1 Mycobacteriales bacterium
ACCAGCGAGCCGTCGTCCAGACGCAGCTCCATCACCAGCGGCGTCGTCGTGAGGCCGCGGACCTCGCCGGGCCCGGCGAACCGCATCGAGTCGTCCGGGAGCCGCACGGGCACCACCAGCAGCCGCGGGAACAGCCGGCCCCGCTGCACCAGCAGGACGTCGTGGATCCAGACGGCTCTCGCCCGGCGGAGGTTGGTCCGGTTCCACCGGCCCGACCCGGCGCCGGTGAGCGACCAGAACCGGCAGGCGAAGGTGGGCCCGGCCTTGCTCAGGCAACGCCGGTGCCGACCCGAGATCGCCGTCCCGGTCAGGGCGGCCGACGCCGCCGACATCACCAGAACCACCAGCAGCACGGTCATCGTGGCCCTCCTCGGCCGGGTGACGGCGACGCCGACACCGTCCGGCTGGAGCAGCCGGGTGCCGCCGTCCGAGCGCCATGGCCGGAAGTCTCCGGGCCCCGGCCCCGCCGTGGGTCATCCACGGCGGGGTAGATGGCAGCGCGGCCGTACTCGTGCCGCGCACTCGCGCGCAGCCGGAGGCCGTGGCGCCGCGGCGGACCCGCGCGGCCTCGTCCCGGTGGGATGAGGCGGCCCGGCCCCGGGCCGCCGACGCTGTCCAGCGAGCGGGCGACCGGCACGCGACCTCGGCCGGATCCCGGCCGCGACCCGCCGACCCGAGGAAGGGAAGAGTCGATGGCAATCGGACCTGTCCAGCTGATCACGCTGGGCTTCCCCCAGCCCGACTTCCACGGCGAGATCATCGCCGAGCTGGAGCGGCTGAGGGAGAGCGACACCGTGCGGGTGATCGACTCGCTGGCCGTCTACAAGGACGCCACCGGGAACATCGAGGTGGAGCACCTCTCCAACCTGTCCACGGACGAGGCGATCGAGCTGGGCAGCAAGATCGGCGCCCTGATCGGCCTCGGCGTCGAGGGCGAGGACGGGGTGGAGGCGGGTGCGATCGCCGGCGCCGAGGCGGCGGCCGACGGCATGCACGTGTTCTCGGACGAGGACGCGTGGGACGTGCTCGAGGACATCCCCAACGGCTCGGCCGCGGCGATCATCCTGCTGGAGCATCACTGGGCGGTGCCGCTGCGGGACGCGATCATGCGGGCCGGCGGCTTCCGGCTGAGCGACGGCTTCATCAGCCCGCTCGACCTGGTCGAGATCGGCCTGCTCTCGGACGACGAGGCGAAGCAGCAGCACGCCGTGGAGGCCATGGCGGGCGGCTGACCGCCCGACCACTCGCAACGCGACACCAAGGAGGCAGTGATGTTCGGATCCCGCAGGGTCGCCCGGCGCACCGGCAGGCGCACCGCGAGGCGCGTCTCGCGCCGCCGCTAGGACAGGCGGGCCGCCGGCAGAGGGTCGAGGCCCGGCGGGCCCGTCCGCGCAGGGTCAAGACCCGGCGGGCCCGGCACCGGGAGGGTGCCGGGCCCGCGGGCTGTCCGGTCAGGTCAGGGCGTGACGCCGAAGGTGGCGAGGAACGCCAGGTCGTCGGCCTGGTCGATCCGGTAGGCGCCGGTCGTCCCGGAGCAGGTGGAGTTCTTCGCGTACGAGTTCACCGACGTGATCACGTTGGTGCCGGCGACGAAGATCGGGCCGCCGGAGTCGCCGAAGCAGGTCCCGCCGGTGGCGGCGTTGTTGGAGAACTTCGCCGAGATGCCGTTGCCGATGCCGCCGACCCCGTTGAGGTTGACCAGCCGCAGGTCGGCCCGCCGCCGGGTGTCGCCGCCGAACGACGTCTTCGGCCCCGCACCCTCCAGACCGTAGCCGACCGCGGTGTAGAGCTGCTGCTTGTTCGCGGCGTAGAGCTGGTCGAGCAGACCCAGCGTCGGCAGCTCGCCGTACTGGGACAGGGTGACCGGCTCGCTCAGCCGCAGCACGCCGAGGTCGTGGTTGAAGAAGGCGGCGTCGTCGTACTCGGGGTGCGGGAACGCGGTCGCGCGGATCCACTGGGTGGACGCGTTCAGCGCCGTCGACCAGGCGTCGTACCGGCCCGCGTTGTCGTCCGGGGCGAAGGTCGAGCTCGGCGGCAGGATGCTGTAGTCCGGCACCTCGGCGAAGCTGATCCACACGTCGTTGCCGCCGGTGTTGCCGGGCGTCGGCGCACCGTTGGTGCCCTCCGGGAACGTGCAGTGCCCGGCGGTCACCACGATCGTCGGGCTGACCAGCGTCCCGGTGCAGTTGAACCAGCCACCGGGGTCGCTGAACCGCGAGTCGACCGCGGTCGGGTCGAAGAACAGCAGCTGGCCGACGTACGGGTGGGCGCCCGCGTCGGGTTCACCGTTCTTGATCGCCTGCGCCGGGGCGGCGAAGGCCAGCATGGCGAACACCGCCGCCAGCACCGTCAGGATCCTCGTGCGCAATGGGGCCTCCTTGGTCAAGGGCGTACCAGCTCTTGAGGTCAAGACGCCGGGGTGCCCACGCTGTGACGGCCGTCACCGGGACAGTTTCGGCCGGTCGGCGGATCAACGTCGTCGCCCGGTCCGCGCCGGCACCGGAGCCGGCGGTCGCCCGGACGACGACTCCCACCGTCTACATGCGACATACGCGTTCGGCGACAGCGTTGTCTCGCGCCGGCCGGGCCGGGCCCGCTCCGTGATATCGCAACGGAGAAACCCTTACGCCACAGGGATGTCGCCGTCCGTCGCAGCGTGGCGACCTGGTCGAGGGGGCGCGTGTGCGGGCTGCCGAAACTTCTTGGCAACTTCCTCTTGACACTTCGAGAACCCGACCACAGCATGTTCTCAAGCCGGTTGTAACCGGTTGCAGGCCAGGTTGAGACCTCAGCCTCGTGACGAGTTGAGACCCCGCCCCAGCGCGACCACCCTCCGGTGGCGCCGGATCATGATTAATCGCTTCGGTATTCACCGATTTGATCACCGTAATATCATCGATCACCCCCGCCATGTAAGGCAGCAATTCCGAAAGCCAGGTCCCTGACTGGCCATGCTGCGAAAAAG
>DATINN010000308.1:0-11745 GCA_035474175.1 Mycobacteriales bacterium
GGCCTGCGGGTCGATGGCGGAGGCGTCCAGCGCCGCCAGCGACTGCTCCGTGCAGCCGGCGATCATCCGCTCGACCTCGGCCAGCGCGCCGGTCGCGACGATCACCTCGGACAGCGCCGCCACCCCGGCCGGGTCCAGCTGCGGGTCGCCGAGGTGGCGTGCCAGCACCTGGCCCTGGGCGGCGCTGCTGGCCTGCCGGGCCAGCGCGACCAGCACGGTCGGCTTGCACTCGCGCAGGTCGTCGCCGGCCGGCTTGCCCGTCCGGGCCGGGTCGCCGAAGACCCCGAGCACGTCGTCGCGCAGCTGGAATGCCTCCCCCAGCGGCATCCCGTACGACTCGTACGCGTCCAGCATCGACCGGTCCGCCCCGGCCAGGACCGCGCCCAGCTGCAGCGGCCGCAGCACGCTGTAGCGGGCGCTCTTGAACTGGATGACCCGCCGGGCCCGCGGCACCGAGCCGCCGCCGGTGGCCTGCTCCAGCAGGTCGAGATACTGCCCGCCCATCAGCTCGGTGCGCATCTCGTCGAACAGCGGCCGGGCCCGCAGCAGCCGGTCCGGCTCCAGCCCGCAGCCGAAGAACATCTCGTCGGTCCAGGCCAGGCACAGGTCGCCGGCCAGGATCGCGGCGGCGGTGCCGAACGCGTCGCCGTCGCCGTGCCAGCCCGACTCGCCGTGCAGCGTCCCGAAGCGCTTGTGCGCCGCGGGCCGGCCGCGCCGGGTGTCGCTGCGGTCCATCACGTCGTCGTGGATCAGCGCGCAGGCCTGGAACAGCTCCAGGGCCGAGGCCGCGGTCACCATCCGGTCGTCGTCGGGCATGCCGACGCCGCGCCAGCCCCAGTAGCCGAAGGCCGGCCGCAGCCGCTTCCCGCCCAGCAGCAGCTCCCGGACGGCGCGCACCAGCTCGCCGGTCTCGTAGCCGACGGCCAGCAGCCGGGCGTCCTGGCGGTCCAGGAAGGTCTCCAGCGCCGCCCACACCCGGGCACGCAGGTCCTCGCGGTGCAGCACCCCACTCGGACCGGGATCCAGGGACGGTCTGGTTCGGTCCCGCGTCGAGGTCACGAACGCTCCTTCGTCGGGCGGTGGCGGGTCTGCGCGAAGTATCGGGGAGGTCCCGCAGTTCTGCCTGTTGAGAGAGGAGTTGCCCGCGGCGGGCGGCTACGCTTGCCGGCATGACCGGAACCGTGCGGGACCGGCTCGCCGGCGGTGGGCCCACGTTCTCCTTCGAGTTCTTCCCTCCGAAGACCGACGAGGGCGAGCGCCAGCTGTGGCAGGCGATCCGGCAGCTGGAGCCGCTGCAGCCCTCGTTCGTCTCGGTGACGTACGGCGCCGGCGGGTCCAACCGGGACCGGGTCGTGGAGATCACCGAGCACATCGCCACCGACACCACGCTGCTGCCGATGGCGCACCTGACCGCGGTCGACCACTCCGTCGCCGAGCTGCGGCACATGGTCGGGCGGCTGGCCGGGGCCGGCGTCCGCAACGTGCTGGCGCTGCGCGGCGACCCGCCCGGCAGCGACCCGGCGGCCGAGTGGACCGCCCACCCCGAGGGGCTGGAATACGCGGAGGAGCTAGTCCGGCTGGTCAAGGCGCACGGCGACTACTGCGTCGGCGTGGCCGCCTTCCCGGAGAAGCACCCGCGCTCGCCCGACCTGGACAGCGACGTGCGCCACTTCGTGGCCAAGTGCCAGGCCGGCGCCGACTTCGCGATCACCCAGATGTTCTTCCGGGCCGAGGACTACCTGCGCATGCGCGACCGGGTGGCCGCGCTCGGCTGCGACGTGCCGATCATCGCCGGCATCATGCCGATCACCAACGTCAAGGGCATCGAGCGCTCGGCCCAGCTGTCCGGGGCCGCGTTCCCCGACGACCTGGCCGCCCAGCTGCACGCGGTCGACGGCGATCCCGCCGCCGTCCGCCGGGTCGGCGTCGAGCACGCGACCGCGCTGTGCGAGCGGCTGCTGGCCGAGGGCGCGCCCGGGCTGCACTTCTACACGCTCAACCGGTCCACGGCGACCCGCGAGGTGTATGCGGGGCTCGGCCTCGCGGCCACCCCGATGTCCGCCTGAGCCCAGCGGCGGTGCTGGTCTGGGGGGCCTTCGCCGTCGCGACCGCGGCGGTGCTGGTGCTGACCGTCGCGACCGCGCACCGGCCGGTGGCGCCGGTGCCGGACCTGGCCGGCTACCTCAAGCGGTGGGCGCCGCTGCACGGCGACTACGAGCCGGCCCCGGCGAGCATCGCCGGGCGCTGGCTGACCCTGGCGTACACGGTCGCCCGGCCGCTGGCCGCCCGCGGGGTGTCGCCGGACGCGCTGACCGCCTGGTGGGTGCTGGTCTCGGCCGCCGTGGCCGCGGTCGCCGCCCCCGGCGGGCGCTGGCCGCTGGTCGCGATCGCCGTCGTCGTGGTGGCCGGGCTGCTGGACAACCTGGACGGGGCGGTGGCGATCCTGTCCGACCGCACGTCCCGCTGGGGTTACGTGCTCGACTCGCTGGCCGACCGGCTCTCCGACGGCGCCTACCTGCTGCCGCTGTGGCTGCTCGGCGCGCCCGGGCCGGTGTGCGTGGCGGGCGGGTCGCTGATGGTGCTGCAGGAGTACGCCCGGGCCCGGGCCGGCAACGCCGGGATGGGCGAGGTCGGCGTCGTCACCGTGTGGGAGCGGCCGACCCGGGTCATCCTCACCGCGTTCCTGTTCCTGGGCTGCGGGCTGCTGCCGGGGCGGACGGACCTGATCGTCACGCTCGGCGCGGTGGCGTGGATCGTGCTCGGCGCGGTCGGGCTGACCCAGCTGCTGCTCGTCGTGCACCGCCGCCTCGCCTGAGCGCGCCGCGGGCGCAGGGGTCAGGCCGGGCCGATGAGCGTGTCGACGATGCGGGCCGACAGCACGACCAGCGGCAGCCCGCCGCCGGCGTGCGCGGACCCGCCGACCAGGAAGACGCCCCGCACCGGCGACCGGTTCGGCGGCCGCAGGAACGCCGAGCGGGCCCCGTTGGACGACGTGCCGTAGATCGCCCCGCCGGGCGCGCCGGTCGCCCGCTCCAGGTCGGCCGGCGTCAGCACCTGCGAGAACAGCAGCCGGTCGGCCACCGGGAACCCCCGGTTGACCAGCAGCCCGAGCAGCCGCCCCTCGTACGAGCCGGTCAGCGCGGGCGAGTCCCAGTCCACCGCGCCCGGCCCGCTCCCGTGCCGCGGCGCGTTGACCAGCACGAACCAGGCCTCGTGCCCGTCCGGGCGGACGGCCGGGTCGTCCGGGGCGCTGATGTAGAGGGTCGGCTCGGACACCGGCACCGCCGGGTTGCCGAAGATCGCGTCGAACTCCTGGTCGTACGAGCCCGGGAACAGCACGTTGTGGTGGGCCAGGCCGGGCGTCCGGCCGCGGACGCCGAGCAGCAGGACGAAGCCGGACAGCGACGGGGTGGCCCGGCGCAGCCGGCGCAGCGCCGCCGGCTGCGGCAGCAGGTCGCGGTAGACGCTGGTGGCGTCGGCGTTGGCGACGACCACGTCGGCGGGCAGCCGGCCGCCGCCGGCCAGCCGCACCCCGCCGGCCCGGCCACCCTCGACGTCGATCCGGCTGACCTCGGTGCCGGTGCGGATGGTGCCGCCGAGCGCCTCGACCCGGCCGGCCAGCTCGTCGGCCAGGGTCCGCAGCCCGCCGCGCAGGTACCAGCCGCCGAAGCGCTGCTCCGCGTACGGGACGACGCCGAGCGCGGCCGGCGCCCGCCGCGGGTCCGAGCCGGTGTAGGTGGCATACCGCTCGAAGAGCATGCGCTGGCGCGGGTCGGTGAGGTAGCGCTCGCCCAGCCAGCGCAGCGTCCGTCCGGGCGCGATCGTGCGCAGGTCGCCGACCCGGGTCGCCTGCCGGGCCAGGTCGCGGACGCCGCCGACCGGCGACTCCAGGAACGGGCGGCGGACCGCGTCCCAGATCAGCTCGGTCCGGGCCGCGAGCCGGCGCCAGTCCGCCCCGGCCGGCGGCCCGAAGGCGGCGTCCATCCGGGCGCAGGTCTCGTCCAGGTCGCCGCCGGTGTCCAGGCGCGTCCCGTCGGCGAACCGGTGCCGGATCAGCGGGTCCAGCCGCTGCGGCTCCAGCCCGGCCGGCCACGGGTCGCCGGTCGCCGCGAACAGGTCGGCGAAGACCTCGGGCATGGTCAGCAGCGACGGGCCGGTGTCGAACCGGAACGTGCCGGCCTCGGTCTGCCGCTCCAGCAGCCCGAGCTTGCCGCCGACGACCGGGGCCCGCTCGCACACGGTGACGTCGTGCCCGCCGGCGGCGAGCCGGGCCGCGGCCGCGAGCCCGCCCACGCCGGCGCCGATCACCACCACCCGGCTCACGGCAGCTGCCGTCCCTTCCAGGTCAACGTCCCGGCCCGCTGATGCCTGAGCGAGCGCGCTGTGAGCCCGGCGAACAGCGCCACCGACACCGGGTGGGCCAGGGCGTCGGGCCAGGTCCGGCCGCCGGTCCGGCGCGCGGTCACCACCCGTCCGGTCACCCCGGCAGCGTATCCGGCTAATCCGATTCGGCTGCCGGCCAGGGCGGCCAGCGGCGGCACCAGGTAGGCCAGCGCCAGCAGGCCGGTGACGCCGACCGCCCCGGCCGGGGAGCCGAAGGCCGACCACAGTGACTTCGTGTAACCGTCGCGCAGCGCCGGCCAGCCGTCGTACATCCGGCAGTCGGCCAGCTCGGTCCCGTCGGCGACCCCGCCGCGGCCGCCGGCCCGCTTCACCGCCCGCAGCAGCGCGACGTCCTCGACCACCTCGGCCCGGACGGCGGCGTGCCCGCCGGCCCGCTCGTACGCGGCCCGCCGGACGGCCAGCAGCTGCCCGTTCGCGGCCGCCAGCGACTCCCGGCCGGACCGCTCGGCCAGCCGCAGCGGCAGGAAGGTCAGCCAGGACCACTGCAGCAGCGGCTGCACCAGCCGCTCGGCCGCGGTCACCGTCACCTGCCGCGGGTACGGCGAGACCAGGTCGAGCGTGTCCAGCAGCCCGACCGTGGCCGCGACCGCGCCCGGGCGCAACCGGACGTCGGCGTCGAGGAAGACGAGCACGTCGGCGGTGGGGTCGGCGGCGTCGGCCAGCTGCCGGCAGGCCCACGGCTTGCCCAGCCAGCCGGCCGGCAGCGGTGCCCCGGTCAGCACCCGGACCCCGAGCGCCCGGGCCAGCGCGGCGGTGCCGTCGCTCGACCCGTCGTCCAGCACCAGCACCTCGTGCACGCCGTCCTGGCCCAGCACCGCCGTCAGGCAGTCCGAGACGTGGGCGGCCTCGTCCCGCATCGGGATGAGCACCGACACCCGGTGCGGCGTCGCCGTCGGGGCCGGCCGGCGCAGCAGGGCGGCGTTGACCGCGGCGTGCACCGCCCCGGCCGCCGCGAGCGCGCTGCCGGCGGCGACGACGGCCCTCATCCGACCCGGACCCGCCCGCGCAGCGACCGCAGCAGCGGCAGCGCGACCGTCCCCATCCCGAGCGCGCCCCACAGCGCCGCCGCCGGCAGCCCGAAGAACGCGGCCAGCGCCAGGATCGAGGAGAAGTAGGTCCAGAGGTAGAGCGCGTACGGCACGGTGTCCGATGTGGACGGTCGCACCGGGACGGCCCGGTCCAGCACCAGCATGAGCAGCAGCGCGACCAGCAGCCAGCCGGCGTAGTTGGTCAGCGGCACGGTGTCCACGCCCGGCAGCCCGGGGGAGGGGTCGGCCCAGCGCCAGTGCCCGGCGTCGACCATCTGCGGGTCCAGGAACAGGTCCCAGGACGCCAGCGCGACCGCCCCGACCGCGACCCGGGCCGGCCGGGACGCGGTCAGCCGGGCCGCCACCAGCAGCGCCGGCCAGGCCATCATCACCCAGGCCAGCGGGATCACCAGCGGCACGCCGGCCAGCCGCGGCCCGAGGGAGCCGGCGTAGGAGTAGGTGCCGAACGGCAGCCCGGTGGACACGCCCACCGACTCGGCCAGCAACCCGCCGCCACCGGCGACGACCAGCAGCGCCAGCCCCGCCCGCGGCCCCCGGGTCGCGTACGCGTGCACCAGCGAGGCCAGCGCGAACAGCAGCACGGTCGCCACGGTCAGCCCGTCCCGCGGGCCGCCGCGGGGCGTCAGCGGGTACGCGACCTGGGCCAGGACGACCAGGCCGCCGAGCACCGCCGGCCCCCGGCTACCCATCCAGCGGCATCCGCAGCCCGAGCACGGCGAAGGGCCGGGCGTCGCCGGGGAAGAGGTGGTGGCGCAGCAGGTCCACGAACCCGACCGAGCGGTAGAGCCGCCAGGCCCGGGTGTCGCCCTCCGGGGTGGACAGCAGCACGGCCGGCTGGGCCAGCCCCTCGACCAGCGTGCGCAGCAGCGCCCGCCCGGCCCCGTGCCCCTGGTACGCGGGCCGCACGTGCAGCTCCGACAGCTCGAACGCGCCCCGCAGCCACTCGTCGGCCAGCTGCGGCGTCAGCGCGGCCCGGACCTGGTCGTGCCACCACTGGCCGGGCGCGGCCGCGTACCCGTAGCCGAAGCCGAGCAGCTCGTCCGGGGCGCCGATCCCGTCGCCCTCGCCGAGCGCGGCCACGGCCCGGAACGCCGGCCGGCGGGTGTGCGCGAGCGCGAACCCGGCCCGGTGCTGGCCGGCCTCGGGCGGGTAGCCCATCGCCTCGGCGTACACGGACATCGCCTCGGCCATGCGCTCGCGCGCCTCCACCGGGCTCCAGCGGGTGATCTTCATGCCAGCGGGTCCCTGCCGTCGACCGATCCGTCAGCCGCCTCGACCGCGAAGCGGGCGAACAGCTCCTCCGCGAACCATCCCTCGGGTCCGGTCCGCTCCACCACCGCCCGGTGCGCGGCCCCGCCGTAGGCGAAGGCGCGCAGCGCCGCGGCCGAGTCCCAGAGGGAAAACGTGCCCTGGAACCCGATCGGGGCCTCGCCGATGCCGAACGCGAACCGCAGCCCGTCCCGCCCGACCAGGTCGGCCGACACCGGCGGCACCGCCCGCCAGAACGACCGGGCCCGGGTCGGGGCCAGCCGGGCCCGGGTGACCGCCGCGACCGGCCCGTCCCAGCGACCGCCGGCCGGGGCGCCGAACGGCTCCCGGCCCGACCACTTCCCGCGCGAGGACAGCGGCCGCAGCTCCACCCGCCACGACTCCTCGGCCAGCCCGCGCCAGCGGGTCGCGACCCGGGACCGCTCGAAGGCCCGGGCCGCGTCCCGGTCGGTCCAGCTGGCCAGCAGGCCCCACTGCCGCGGGTCGGCGTCCCGCACGGTGAACGTGCGCCCGTCCCCGGTCCCGAACAGCTTCGCGAACCGCACCCCCGGCACCACCCGCACCGGCCGCCGGTCCAGGCCCATCCGCAGCACCGCGGCCGGGATCGCCCGCCGCGGCACCCGCCACAGGTGCAGCGTGACGAGCTCCGGCACGGGTTCGCGCATGTCGCAGACTGTAAGTCGATCTCGTCGGGGCCGCTCAGCCGACCTCGGCCGGGGTGCCGCCGGTGATCCGGAGCAGCTCCTCGTACGTCGTCGGGAAGACGGTGTGCGGGATCCCGGCCGCGGCCCAGACCACGTCGTGGTCGGCCAGCAGGACGTCGACCAGCGTGCGCAGCGGGGCCGGGTGCCCGACCGGGGCGACCCCGCCGATCGCCTGCCCGGTCGCGGCCCGGACGAACTCCGGCGTGGCCCGGGACACCGAGCCGATCCCGAGCAGTGCGGCCACCCGGGCCGGGTCGACCCGGTGCGCGCCGCTGGTCAACACCAGCAGCGGCTGCCCCTCGGCGTCGAACACCAGCGAGTTGGCGATCGCGCCGACCTCGACGCCGAGCTGCGCGGCCGCCAGCGCCGCCGTCCGCGCCTCCGCCGCCAGCTCGACCACCTCGCCACTGGCCCCGACCGCGGCCAGCGCGTCGGCGACCCTGCGCACCCCCGGGTGCTCCGCCCTCGTCACCCGCCCACCCTAGGGGCTGCGCTCCGGCCGGACCTGTCCTTCTGTCGGGGGTGTCCTGTTCGTCCGGCGGTCACTAGCGTGATGCCCGGTTCGGCTGGACTGCCGGCCGACGACGAGAGTGGGGGTCAGCGTGGACCTGGATCGGCGGCAGTTCCTGGCCGGGGCGGCGACGGTCGCGGGCGCGGCGGCGGTGGGGGTGGCCGCGACGGCCGGCCCCGCGGCGGCCCGGACCGGCGACGTGGACGCGAGCGGCCCGTTCGCGCTCGGGGTGGCCAGCGGCGACCCCTTGCCCGACTCGGTCATCCTCTGGACCCGGCTGGTGAAGGACCCGCTCGACGCGGCCTCGCTGCCGCGCCGCCCGCTGCCGGTGCAATGGGAGGTCGCGCGGGACGCGGGCTTCCGGCACGTCGTCCGGCGCGGCACCGCGCTGGCCCGGCCGCAGCTGGCCCACTCCGTGCACGTCGACGTCCGCGGCCTGGAGCCGGCCCGCGAATACTCCTACCGCTTCCGCTACGGCCGGCACGTCAGCCCCGTCGCCCGGACCCGGACCGCGCCGGCCGCGTACGCCGACCCGCGCCGGCTGCGCATCGGCATCGTCAACTGCCAGGACTACCAGAACGGCTACTGGCCGGCGTACTGGAGCCTGGCCGACGAGGACCTGGACGCGGTCTTCCACCTCGGCGACTACATCTACGAGTACGACCCGCACAGCCGCTTCGCCGACCGGCAGCACACCACCCCGGACACGCCCGGCCTGGACCAGCTGCAGACCCTGCGCGACTACCGCAACCGGCACGCGCTCTACAAGCTCGACCCGGCCCTGCAGGCCGCCCACCGGGCCTTCCCCTGGGTGCTGACCTGGGACGACCACGAGGTCGAGAACGACTACGCCGACCTCGTCGACGAGGTCGCCGACAGCGGGGCCCGCAAGCAGACGCCGGCCCAGCTCTCGGTCCAGCGGGCGCACGCGTACCAGGCGTACTACGAGCACATGCCGATCCGCGCGCCGTACCACCTGGGCGCGCCCGACTTCCGGATCTACCGGCGACTGCGGTTCGGGCGGATGGCCGACTTCTCCGTGCTCGACACCCGGCAATACCGCACCGACCAGCCCGGAGTAAACACCGACGACTTCGCGCCGGCCGCGGCCGGCCAGGCGAACACGGCGGGGACGCTCACCGGCGGCCCGCAGGAGCGCTGGCTCAAGGGCAACCTGGCCTCCTCCCGGGCGCGCTGGAACGTGGTCGCGCAGCAGGTCATGCTCAGCCAGCTGCACTTCCCGGACCCCACCCAGACCACGACGACCGTGTTCGGCAACATGGACCAGTGGGACGGCTACGTGCCGCAGCGCACCCGGCTGCTGCGCTTCCTGGAGGCCGCCCGCATCCGCAACCCGATCGTGCTGGCCGGGGACATCCACTCGACCTGGTTCTCCGACCTCAAGCGCGACTTCGACGACCCGGGCTCGCCGACGGTGGCGACCGAGTTCGTGTCGACGTCGATGAGCTCGGACTTCCCGGTCGAGTTCGACGTCGCGCTGCGCCAGATCAACCCGGTCTTCAACCCGCACGTGCGCTACTACCAGGGCGTCCGGCACGGCTACCTGCGCTGCGAGCTGACCCGCGACACCTGGCGTACGGACGAGCGGACGGCCGACACGATCGAGGTGCGGGAGGCGCCGACCCGCACCACGGCGTCCTTCGTCGTGGAGAACGGGCGGCCGGGGCTGCAGCCGGCCTAGCCCTCAGTCCTCAGTCCCGGCCCAGCAGGGGCTCGTCCGGGGAGCGCACGTCGGCGGCCGGGAGGCCGTCGGGGTGCGTCTCCCGGACGCGGTCGACGACCTCGATCGCGACCTCCAGGTGCCAGCGCTTCGTCGCGGCGTAGAACTCCTGGGCCGCGTCGGAGAGCTTCGGCCGCCCGTGCAGCGGTTTGTCGCTGACCGCGAGCAGGGTCGCGGTCGGCACCCGGTAGCGGAAGCCGTTCGCGGCGACCGTGGCCGACTCCATGTCGACCGCGACCGCCCGGGACAGCCGCATGTCGCCGACCACCGCCTGCTGCTCGAACTCCCAGTTGCGGTTGGCGGTCGTGTAGACCGTGCCCAGCCGGTACGGGATGTCGCGGCGGACGACCGCGTCCAGCAGGTAGCTGTTGAGCCGGTAGTTGGAGGCCACCGGCACGCTCGTCGGCAGCACGTGGTCGAGCACCCCGTCGGCCCGGTGGTACGTCGTGGCCAGCACGAGGTCGCCGATGTCCTGGTGGTTACGCAGGCCGCCGCAGTGCCCGATCATCAGCATCAGGTCCGGCCGCAGCACGGCCAGGTGGTCGGTGATCGTCTTGGCGTTGGACGGGCCGACGCCGATGTCGACCAGCGAGATCCCGTCCCGGCCGGGCCGGGTCGCGTGCCAGGCCGGCATCTGCCGGCCGCCCAGCACCGGCCCGACCGCGTCCGGGAACCGCTCCCGGAACGCGTCCACGTGCCAGGAGTAGTTGGTGAACAGCACGTAGCGCTGGAAGGTCTCGGCCGACGTGCCGGTGTAGTGCGCGAGCCGGTCGATGGACAGCGCCATCCGCTCCGGCCCGAACAGGAACAGCTTCTTGCGGGTCGGGTTCCAGGAGGTCTCGTCCAGCGCGCCCAGCAGCGCCGGGTCGTGCAGGTCGCGGGCCTCCCGCTTCTTCTCCGCCGACACCCGGGCGCCGGCCGCGGCCAGCTTGCCCAGCTCCCGCTCCAGGTACGGCCGGATCGCCCGCGGGCAGGCGAACTCGCCCTCCAGGATCGGGTTGTGCCGCGACCACGGCCGCTCCACGGTGAGCGCGCCGTACCAGCCGGCGACGTGCGCCGCCTCCAGCTCGTCACACAGCTCGGCGACGCCCTTGCCGATCTCGTCCGGCGCGACCTGGGCGAAGTCGATCGTCAACGACACCGCGCCAGGTTACCTACACATGGATCCCGCACTCGGTCTTGGCCGTGCCGGCCCAGCGGCCGGAGCGGGGATCGGCGCCGGGCTCGACCCGGGCCGTGCAGGGCTCGCAGCCGATCGACGGGTAGCCGTCGGAGACCAGCGGGTTGACCAGGATGCCGTTGTCGGCGACGTAGCGGTCCACGTCGTCCTGGCTCCAGCAGGCCAGCGGGTGCACCTTGACGATGGCCCGGCGCGCGTCCCACAGCACCACCGGCGTGTCCGCCCGCGACGGCGACTCGTCCCGGCGCACCCCGCTGACCCAGGCCGAGAACGGCGCCAGGGCCCGGCCCAGCGGCTCCACCTTGCGCAGCCAGCAGCACCGGTCGGGGTCGCGCTCGTGCAGCCGGGGGAGCAGGTCGGCGTCCTGCTCGGCGACCGTCCACAGCGGCAGCACCGTGCGGACGTCGACCGGCACGGTCGCCGCGACCGCGTCCCGGGTGCCGAGGGTCTCGGCGAAGTGGTAGCCGGTGTCCAGGAAGAACACCGGGACGCCGGGCCGGGCCTGGCCGGCCAGGCTGGCCAGCACCGCGTCCGTCATCGAGGACGACACGCACAGCTGGTCGCCGAAGCTGTCCGAGGCCCAGCGCAGCACCTCCAGCGGGTGCGCGCCGTCCAGGTCACGGGCAGCCTGCTCGGCCAGCCGCTGGAGGCGTGGCCACTGGTCCTGGGGGGCGCTCACCGCGCCACCTCCGCTCGCTCGGGGCTCGGTGCCTGCGTGACCGTGCGCAGCGCGAACGCCCGCCGGCAGGACTCGCACCGCCATTCCCCGTGCGTCTCCCCGTACGGGAGCAGCTCCTCGTCCCCGCAGTACGGGCAGAAGAACGGTGACGACCCATGGCTCACGAGAGCCACCCCTCCTCGGCCCGCGTCGCGTACGCGGCGAAGGT
>DATINN010000309.1:0-6482 GCA_035474175.1 Mycobacteriales bacterium
GTTGATCGAGCGGACGTACGAGTCGATCGTGGGGGCGCCGCGGGCGATCGTGCACCTCTACAACTCGACCTCGACGCTGCAGCGGCGGGTGGTGTTCGGGCTGGACCGCGACGGCATCACCGCGATCGCGACCGACGCCGCCCGGCTCTGCCTCAAGCTGGCCGAGCAGGCCGGCGACACCGAGATCCGCTTCGAATACTCGCCCGAGTCCTACACCGGCACCGAGCTGGACTACGCGCTGGAGGTCTGCGAGGCGGTCACCGACGTCTGGCAGCCCACGCCGTCCTGGCCGGTGATCCTCAACCTGCCGGCCACGGTCGAGATGGCCACCCCCAACGTCTACGCCGACTCCATCGAGTGGATGTCGCGCAACCTGTCCCGCCGCGACGCCGTGGTGCTCTCGCTGCACCCGCACAACGACCGCGGCACCGGGGTGGCCGCGGCCGAGCTCGGCATTATGGCCGGGGCCGACCGGGTCGAGGGGACGCTGTTCGGCAACGGCGAGCGCACCGGCAACGTCGACCTGGTCACGCTCGGGCTCAACCTGTTCTCCCAGGGCGTCGACCCGAGAGTCGACTTCTCCGACATCGACGAGATCCGCCGGACCGTGGAGTACTGCAACCAGCTGCCCGTGCACGAGCGCCACCCGTACGGCGGGGACCTCGTCTACACCGCCTTCTCCGGGTCCCACCAGGACGCGATCAAGAAGGGGTTCGACGCGCTGGCCCGGGACGCCGCGGCCGCCGGCGTGCCCGTCGCCGACTTCCCCTGGGGCGTGCCCTACCTGCCGATCGACCCCAAGGACGTCGGCCGGTCGTACGAGGCGGTCATCCGGGTCAACTCGCAGTCCGGCAAGGGCGGCGTGGCCTACCTGATGAAGACCGAGCACGCGCTCGACCTGCCGCGCCGGCTGCAGATCGAGTTCTCCCAGGTGGTCCAGCGGGTCACCGACACCGAGGGCGGCGAGGTCGACGCCGGCCAGCTGTGGTCGGTGTTCTCGGCCGAATACCTGGCCGAGGGGCCGATCCGGCTGGCCCGGCACTCGTCGTCCACTGTGGACGGTGTGGTCGAAGTGACCGCGGTGGTGACCGTGGACGGGGTCGAGCAGACCATCACCGGGCGCGGCAACGGGCCGATCGCCGCGTTCACGGCCGGGCTGGCGACGCTCGGCTGGGACGTGCGGGTGCTCGACTACGCCGAGCACGCGCTGTCCGCCGGTGGGGACGCGCGGGCCGCGGCGTACCTGGAGGTGCAGATCGGCGAGCGGGTGCTGTGGGGGGTCGCGGTCGACGAGAACATCGTCACCGCGTCGCTGCACGCGGTCCTCAACGCGATCGCCCGGGTCTCCCGAAGCTGAGCACCCCAGCCGGGTCCCGGCTTCGGGTCCCGGCTTCGGGTCCCGGCTGGGGTCCGCTGCGGACCCGGGCTGGGTCCTGGCTGAGCCCCGGCTGGGAGCCCGCTCCGGATCCCGGCTGGGTCCCGGCTAGGGATCCCGGCGGGTTCCGGGCGGGGTCTCGCCCCATGGTCGCGGCGGCGGTTCGCTGCGACCATGGGGTGATGACCGGGCCGGACCTCCTCGAGTCCGGGTCCGCCCGGCCCCGGTCCCGGCGTCGGCTGACCGGGTGGGCCGCCGTCGCGGCAATCATCGTCGGGGCCGTTGTGCTGGCGGCCCGCGCCGGCGGCGACCCACCGCAGCACCGGGCCGCCCCCGCGCCGGTCGTCACCCCGCTGGTCGGCCCCGTGCGCAACGCGCCGTACTTCGTCTACGACGCGACCGTCGCCGGCGACCGCGTCCACGCCCTGGCCGGCGTCTGCGTGACGACCCGCAGCTGCGGCTACCGGCTCCTGACCTGGGACGGCGCCCGCTGGTCGAGCACCCTGCTGGCCGTGCCCAAGACCGCCGAGGTGCCCGGCCGGCTCCTGGTCACCGGCCGCTACCTCGCCGTCCTGGACGGCACGAAGCCCGGCGCGTACGTCAGCACCGACGGCGGCCGCACCTTCCACACCCGCCCGGCCCGCACCGGACCGCCCGTCGCCACCGTCCCCGCCGGCCTGATCCCGGAGCTGGGCGAGCGCGGCGTCGGCGTCTTCGACCCGGCCACCGGCCGCTGGCACCCGCTCGCGACCCAGCCGATGAGCGGTCTGCGCTCGGTCGCCGCCGCCGGCCGCACCATCCGGGCCGTCGCCCGCCAGGGCACCGCGCTCGTCGTCGCCACCAGCACCGACGCCGGCCGGACCTGGACCCGCACCACGGTGACCCGGGTGCCGTACCGGACGCCGGAGCTGCAGCTGGTCCCGTCCGTCGGCGATTCGGCGTACCTCGTCGTCACCCGCCCGCTGGCCGCCGGCGAACCCGGCGTGGCTGAGATCTGGCGCAGCGGCCCGACCTGGACCCGCTCGGCCGACTTCCTCAACCAGGGCGGCAGCACCCCGCGCTTCAGCAACGCGGTCTCCACCCCGACCGGCGGCCTGCTCCTCGCCGACGGCACCTCCGGCGGCGTCCTCACCTACGACACCGGCACCGAGGTGTCGCTCGCCCTCCCACCCGGCGCCAGCGGCGATCCGCCCCTGATCCCGCTGATCCTGCGCACCGACCCCACCGGCACGGTCGCCGCGATCACCGCCGACGGCTGGCACCTGCTCCTCCGCCACAGCACCGACGCCACCTGGCGAGTCCTCCCCCTCCCCGCCTGAGGGTCGGGTCCGCCACAGCACACGCCTCATCAGCGCCGAACCGGGCGCATCTCGGCGGAGGCCAGAAAGGGCGGAGGATAAGGGATTCGAACCCTTGAGGGGTTGCCCCCAACACGCTTTCCAAGCGTGCGCCCTAGGCCACTAGGCGAATCCTCCGCCGGGCAGTCTACCGGGCTCGGGCGGCGGGCTCGGGGCGGGTAGGGTGGTCGGCGACCCCTCGTGCGGCGTCCACCTCGTGAACCTCCCCAGGGCCGGAAGGCAGCAAGGATAAGCGAGCTCTGACGGGTGTGCGGGGGGTCCCTTCGTGTCCGGGACCCGCAGGTCAAGGGGTCGGCGCGGGCGCCGGTGCGTGCCAGGTCGGGACCAGGCGGGAGAGCTGGGCGCTGGTCGCGCCGAGGGACTCGAAGCCGGGGCGGACCCGCCGGAGGTACTCGTCCGGGTCCGCGGTCTCGGTCATGATCTCCGCTGCCGCGGCGACGGCCGGATCCAGGACGTTAGCCGGGTCAACTGCCGTGTCGGGACCGGAGGCCGGCCCTACCTCAACGCCCCGCACGGGACGCGCAGGAGGACGGTCGGTAGCCGCCGCGGTTGCCCCGGCGAGTGTCGGACGGTCGGCGCTCGGATCGGTCGGGATGCGCTCGGTGGCGTCCCGCGCGACGGGGATGACCTCCGTCGCGACGGTCGCGCCGTGCGCGGTCGACCCGGCACCGGCCTCCGCAGCGGGCGCCGCCGAAGCAGGATCTGCCACCAGCGCGTACGCCCAGCGCAGCGTCACCTCGGCCAGCAGGATCGGCCCGGCGTGGTTGAGGCGGGCCCGGCGCAGGGCGCCTTCCCAGGTCGCGGGTCGTACGGGCTCGAACGCGACCGCGTCCGGGAGGGGGTCGGTGCGGGAGTCGCCGAGCGCGCGCGGCGGGAGGGCGGCCGCGTCCAGGGCCCAGCGGGCGGCCGACTCGCGGGCCGGCGGGTCGCTGCGCAGCTCGGCGCAGGCGGCCAGCGCGGACAGCCAGCGGGTGCGGCGGGGAACGTCGCGTTCGGCGGCCCGGCTGAGGTCGGCGACCGCCGCGGCCCAGGTGTCGTCGTCCAGCGGCCCACCGCCGGCCAGCGGCGCCAGCCCCCGCAGACCCTCGGCGTACCCGTCGGGCGCACGCACCGACACGCCCGCCAGCGACACCGGCACGGCGCGGGCCAGCGCGGCGAGGGCCCGGTTCCGACGGACCACCGACCGCGCGTACGTCCGCCGCCGGAGCGACGCGAGCACGGAGGCCAGCGGATGATCGGCGGCGCGGGCCTGCAACCAGGCCCGGTGCGCAGCCCGCGACGCCAGGGTGGCGCGGTGCACGGCGGCCAGCGAGTCCTCCAGCCGCCGTACGTTGCCGAGCGCGGACCGCCGGGCCGCCGAGCGCAGCTGGCCCTCGGACCGCCGGCCGTCGAGCACCGTCAGCGCCGCGACCAGCACCGCAGCGACCAGCAGGACGACCACCGTCGCGACGGTCAGGGCCGGCGCACCCGACAGGGCCCAGATGCCGGGGACGAACGCGGCCGCGCACAGCGCCAGCACGACCGCGGCCGAGGAACGCCAGCCGGAGTCGCGGGTCGCCGCGCACACGTCGGCGTACCAGCGCAGCTCGTCCTCCAGGCGCCGGCCGCCCGGGCCCGGCTCCAGCCGCCGATCCCCGTCGCGCAGCTCCCGCAGCGACTCCCGGTAGGCAGCGTGCGCGCGGAAGGACCCCACCGCACCGATCACCGCGGCGGTGACCAGCAGCCCGGCCAGGGCACCGACGATCACGGCGCAAGCGTGGCAGACCGGTCATCCACAGCGCCAGGACGGACCGAGGACGCCGCCCAGAGAGCCCCTGACCGGCAGTTTCCACAGGCACAGAACGGGTGTTCGGATCCGTCGTACCGGAGGACTAGATTCGCCCCGTGGCTCTCGCGCTCTACCGGAAATATCGTCCGGCCACCTTCTCCGAGGTGGTCGGTCAGGAGCACGTGACCGAGCCGCTCATGCAGGCGCTGGAGAGCGGCCGGGTCAACCACGCCTACCTCTTCTCCGGACCGCGCGGCTGCGGCAAGACCTCCAGCGCCCGGATCCTGGCCCGCTCGCTCAACTGCCAGACCCGCGGCCCGACGCCCGACCCCTGCGGCACCTGCGACTCCTGCGTGGCGCTGGCGCCGGACGGGCCCGGCAGCCTCGACGTGATCGAGATCGACGCCGCCTCCCACGGCGGTGTCGACGACGCCCGCGACCTGCGCGAACGGGCCTTCTTCGCGCCGGTCAGCTCGCGCTACAAGGTCTACATCGTCGACGAGGCCCACATGGTCAGCACGCAGGGCTTCAACGCCCTGCTCAAGCTGGTCGAGGAGCCGCCGGAGTTCCTGGTGTTCGTGTTCGCGACGACCGAGCCGGACAAGGTCCTGACCACGATCCGCTCGCGTACGCACCACTACCCGTTCCGGCTGATCCCGCCCGGGGTCATGCGCGGGCTGCTGTCCTCGGTCTGCACGGCCGAGGGGATCGCGGTCGAGCCGACGGTGCTGCCGCTGGTGGTGCGGGCCGGCGGCGGCTCGGCCCGCGACGCGCTGTCCGTCCTCGACCAGCTGATCGCGGGCTCGGGCCCCGACGGAGTGCAATACGCGCGGGCCGTCGGGTTGCTCGGCGTCACCGACGGCGCGCTGCTGGACGAGATGGTCGACGCGCTGGCGGCCGGCGACGCGGCCGCGGTGTACGAGACCGTCGACCGGGTGGTCGAGGCCGGCCACGACCCGCGCCGGTTCGCCACCGACCTGCTGGAGCGGCTGCGCGACCTGGTCGTGCTCGACGTGGTCCCCGACGCCAACGCCAAGGGCCTGCTCGACTGCCCACCCGACCAGGTCGAGCGGATGACCGACCAGGCCGCCCGCCTCGGCACCGCGACGCTGTCCCGGCTGGCCGACATCGTGCACACCGGCCTGATCGAGATGCGCGGCACGACGTCGCCGCGGCTGCTGCTGGAGCTGGTCTCGGCCCGGATGCTGCTGCCGGCGGCGAGCACGGACGGGGCCGCGCTGCTGCAGCGGTTGGAGCGGATGGAGCGGCGGCTCTCGGTCAGCGACGGGGGTACGGAGCCGGCCGCGCGCGGCGGCCCGCCTCGGCGGGACCCCGAGCGGGCGGCCGCACCCAGGCGGGACGCGGAGACCGGGCCGAACGCCGGACCCGGGCCGAACGCCGGACCCGGGCCGAACGCTGGACCCGGGTCGGGCGCTGGATCGAGGCCGGACGGTGCGTCAAGACCGGATGCGTCCAGGCCGGACGGTGCACCCGGATCGGGCGCTGGATCCGGGCCGGGCGCTGGATCCGGGCCGGGCGCTGGATCCGGGACGGGCGCTGGATCCAGTACGGACACCGGGTCGGGCGCCGGATCCAGGACGGACGCCGGATCCCGCACGGACGCGGGATCCAGGACCGACGCCGGATCGAGGCAGGGCACCGGATCCAGGCAGGACAGCGCCTCGCGGCGGGACGCGAAGCCCGCACCGGCCCAGGCCAACGGCCACAACCCCGCCCCCGACGACGACCCCTGGGCCAGTTCGGCCCGGCCCGCTCAAGAGGCGCCGCAACCCCCGGCGCCCCGCCCGCCGCACACCCCGGTCGGCGAGCTGGACGCGGCCGCCGTCCGGCGCATCTGGCCCGAGGTCCTCGACGCGGTCAAGCGCAAGCGCCGCACCGCCCACGCGCTGCTCATGAACGTCTCCGTGCACGCCGTCGACAACGGCACGCTCACGCTGACGATCTCCTCCGTGCCGCTGTC
>DATINN010000310.1:0-7227 GCA_035474175.1 Mycobacteriales bacterium
GGCAGCCGGCGGGCCAGCTGCGCGCCGAGGGCGAAGACCGCGGCCCCGTCCCCGCCGCCGCCGGCGCTGACGACCACCAGGCCGGGCTCGCGGGTGCGGGGGGCGACGGTGTCGGCGACCCAGCCGGTGTAGCGGGGCGCGACCGGCAGGCCGTACTCGCGCTCGTGGTCGCAGAGCACCCGCTCGCCGTAGACGAGGACCTCGTCGAACAGGTCGGGCACGCCGTCCCAGCCGGCCCCGGCCAGCTCGGCCTCGACGGCCGCGGACTGGTCGAGGACGTCGCGCAGGCCCAGGACGAGCGCGGCGCCGCGGTCGCGGGCGGCGTGCAGGCCGGCCTTCAGCTCGCCGGCCGTCCCGTACGGGTGCCGGTCGACGACCACCACGTGCGGGCGGACCTCGGCCACGGCGGCGCGGAAGGCGGCCGAGCGGGCCGCGAGCGCGTCCTGCACGGACATCCCGGGGTTGCGGTACGCCCCGGCCGAGTCCTTCAGCAGCGCCGGCACCGGCACGACGCGCACACCCTGGCCGAGCCAGGACGGTCGCATCGGCAGACCGGTGACGACGACGATCTCGGCGTCAGGTTCCCGGGCGAGGATGGCCCGGGCCACGAGCGTGTTCCGCCGTACGTGTCCCAGACCGAAACCGTCGTGGGAGGCGAAGAGATACCGGGCCATGTCGATGACACTGTCATCGGGCCGGGGCGGTTCCCCAGTGCACGATGGTCGTAGGACCGTCAGTCGTCCGAGCCGCCGTGGCCGGAACCGCCGCTGCCGGAGCCGCCGCCGCCACCGGAACCGCTGCCGCCGGAGCCGCCGCCGGAACCGCCGCCGCCACCGGAACCGCCACCACCGGTCGCGACGGGCGCGGTAGTGCGGGTGCCGCCGGAGTCGTCACCGGGCGGGTCGTCGGCGCCGTTGCGGCCGGACCCGGAGGTCGAGCCCGAGCCGGACCCCGACGAACCGGTCTTGCCGGTGGCACCACCGTGCCGGTCGGCCGACGGCGACGGGGCCGCCTTCGTGGCCGGGGCGACGGTCTTCGCGGCCGGCGGCGGTGCCGTCGCGGCCGGCTTGGCCGGGTCGCCGTTGACCGCGTCCTGCACCAGCTGGTCCTGCTTCGCCGACCGGTCCACCGGGCGGCCGAGCCAGACGTCGCCGCCGGAGATCGTGCTGAACAGCAGCACCCACAGGGCCAGCAGCCCGACGCCGACGGTCGCGGTGCCGGCCAGCCAGCCGGTCACCTTGCCGAGCCGGCGGGCGCGGGCGGGCCACCGGCCGGTGGCCGCGCGGGCGCCGATGATGCGGCGCAGCGGGACCGCGCCGGGGCGGGGGTGGCCCAGGGCCGAGTCGGGGTCGACGGAGCCGGAGAGGTTGATGGTCGTGACGCGGGCCTCGGACGGGGCCGGCCGCACGCGCGGGGCGGCGGGCCGTTCCTCGAAGAGGCTGTCCAGGCTGTCGTCCCGGGACGGGCCGTCCGCGGGTGCCGCCGCACCGGGTGCCACCGCGACCACGGCCAACCTCCTTCGTCCCGGACGCACCTCGGCGCGCGCAGTTCCTGCTCGGTCCGCCGGTCGGCCAGCAGCGCTGGTTCGTGCTGGTCGGCCGGTCAGCCAGCGCAGCCAGTCTCCCACCCGGCCCCTACCCGCACAGGTGTCCGAAGGTCCTAGGACCAGGGGGCCACCTGTCGTACCGGAGGTACTAGGACGGAGGTGCGATGGAGAGTCGTGCCTCCCTCCGACCACAGTTTGAACCGTCAAACAGCGGATGTCCCGGCGGGAATTGACTGGCGGGAGCGGTCGGGGGCGAGGAGCCACCATGAGAGCAGTCATCACGGGTAGCGCCGGTTTCATCGGCAGCCACCTGGCCGAGCGCCTCGTCGCCGAGGGGTGGTGGGTGACCGGGGTCGACTCGTTCAGCCCGTTCTACGCGACCGCCGACAAGGAGGCGAACCTCGCCGGCCTCGTCGGTGAGCCCCGCTTCGACCTTGTCCGCGCCGACGTCGCGCACACCCCCTTGCACCACTTGCTTGCTGACCGCCCGTTGGTTGTGCACCTGGCCGCCCAGCCGGGCGTGCTCGGCAGCTTCGGCACCGGCTTCAACCAGTATCTGCAGGACAACTTGCTGGCCACGCAGCGCCTGTTCGAGGCGGCCGCGACCGCCGGTTGCGCCCGGGTCGTGTACGCCTCCTCCTCCTCGGTCTACGGCGACGCCGAGGCGTACCCCTGCTTCGAGGACTCGACCCCGACCCGCCCGCGCGCCCCGTACGGGGTGACCAAGCAGGCCTGCGAGAAGCTGGCCGAGGTCTACGCCGGGATGGGCCTGCCGACGGTCGGGATGCGCTTCTTCACCGTGTACGGCCCGCGGCAGCGGCCGGACATGGCCATCCGGCGGCTGTGCGAGGCCGCCACCGGCGGCCCCCGCTTCCGGCTGCGCGGCGACGGCACCCAGGTCCGCGACTTCACCCACGTCGACGACGCCGTCGACGCCGTGGTGCGGGCGCTGACCGCGCAGCGGCCCGACCCGGTGCTGAACATCGGCGGCGGCGAGCAGGCCAGCCTGCTGGACGTCATCCGCCGGCTGGGCCAGCTGACCGGCGCGCCGGTCCCGGTCGAGCGGCACGGCGTGCAGATCGGCGACGTCCGGCGGACTTCCGGCGACACCACCAAGGCCAGGGACTGCCTGGGCTGGGAGCCGGCGGTCGCCCTGCGGGACGGGCTGCGGACCGAGCTGGAGTGGGTGCAGAAGCGCCGCGAGGCCGAGGTCTCGGTCCCCGACATCGCGCTGATCGCCGGGCGGGCGTCATGACGGCCCGGCGCGTGGTCGTGCTCGGCCAGGGCTACGTCGGCCTGCCGCTGTCGATGAAGGCGGTCGCCGCCGGGCACGACGTGGTCGGGGTCGAGGTCTCGACCGCGCGGGCCAAGCGGCTCGCGGCCGGCGACTCGTTCGTGGAGGACGTGCCCCCGGCCACCCTGGCCGCGGCCCTGGACTCCGGCCGCTACCGGGTCACCGACGACGCGCTCGGCTGCGAGGGCTTCGACGTCGCGGTCGTGACCGTGCCGACCCCGCTGCACGAGGGCGCGCCCGACCTGACCTTCATCGAGTCCGCGGCCCGGATGCTGGCCCCGCACGTGCGGCCCGGCTGCCTGGTCGTGCTGGAGTCCACGACGTACCCGGGGACGACCGAGCAGCTGTTCGCGCCGATCCTGGAGGCGGGCTCGGGGCTGATCGCCGGCGCCGACTTCTGCGTCGGCTACAGCCCGGAGCGGATCGACCCGGGCAACCGGACCTGGGACCTGGAGACCACGCCCAAGCTGGTCTCCGGCCTGACCCCGCAGTCGCTGGACCGGACCGACGCGTTCTACTCCACCTTCGTCCGCACCACGGTCCGGGTCTCGGACTGCAAGGCGGCGGAGCTGGCCAAGCTGCTGGAGAACACCTTCCGGCACGTCAACGTCGCGCTGGTCAACGAGCTGGCGATGTTCGCCAGCGACCTCGGCATCGACGTCTGGGAGGCCATCGACGCGGCGGCGACCAAGCCGTTCGGGTTCATGCGGTTCACCCCCGGTCCGGGCGTGGGCGGGCACTGCCTGCCGATCGACCCGTCGTACCTGTCCTGGACGGTGCGGCAGCGGCTGGGCCGGTCCTTCCGGTTCGTCGAGCTGGCCAACGACATCAACGACCACATGCCCGACTACGTCGCCTCCCGGCTGATGCGGGCGCTGAACCGGCACGGCATCGCGATGTCCCGGGCACACGTGCTGGTGCTGGGCCTGGCGTACAAGAAGAACGCCGGCGACGCCCGCGAGTCCCCGTCGGTGGCGCTGATCCACCGGCTGGTGGCCGACGGCGCCGACGTCGCGGTGGCCGACCCGCACGTGGTCGAGGACATGCCGGTGGACGCGGTCACCCGCCGGGTCGCGCTGACCCGCGCGGAGATCGAGCGGGCCGACGCCGTCGTGCTGGTCACCGATCACGACGCGTTCGACTACGACCTGGTCCGGGAGCACGCCCGGCTGGTCCTGGACACCCGGCACCGCCTGGACGGTCCCCATGTCGAGCAGCTCTAGCGCCCGGCCGCGGATCGCGGTCATCCTCTCCGGCTGGCCGCGGGTGTCGGAGTCGTTCGCCCTCAACGAGGTGCTGGCCCTGCACCGGGCCGGCCTGCTCGGCGCCGTGCTGGCGCTCAAGCCCGGCGACGGCGGTCCGATGCACCCGGCCGCGGCCGAGCTCGCGCCGCTGGTCGAGGTGCTGCCGGACGGCGACCCCCGGGCCCAGGCCGAGCACGCGGTGTCGCGTGTGGACGGTCTCGGGATCACCGCCGTGCACGGCTACTTCGCGCACGCGCCGGCCGCGGTGGCGGCGCTGGTCGCGGACAAGTTCGGCCTGCCGTACGGGTTCAGCGTGCACGCGCTGGACGCGCGCAAGGTGACCCGGGCGGAGATGCGCGCCCGGGGCGAGGCCGCCGCGGTCGTCGTCACCTGCAACGAGGACGCCGCGGCCGAGGTCGCGGCGGCCGGCGTGACCCCGACCCTGGTCCGGCACGGCGTCGACCTGACCGCGTTCCCGGCCACCGAGCCACCGGACGCCGACCCGGTCGCGCTGCTCGCGGTCGGCCGGCTGGTGGAGAAGAAGGGCTTCGACGTCCTGCTGGAGGCGCTGGCCCGGCTGGACCGCCCGTACCGGCTGCGGCTGGTCGGCGAGGGTCCGCTGCGGCCGCGGCTGGAGGCGATGATCGCCGCCCGCCGGCTGGCCGACCGGGTCGAGCTGGTCGGCCGCTGCACGCACGCGACGCTGCCGGCGTACTACGCCGCGGCCGACGTCGTCGTGGTGCCGTCCGTCGTGGACTCCACCGGCGACCGCGACGGCCTGCCCAACGTGGTGCTGGAGAGCATGGCCAGCCGGCGGCCGGTGGTGGCCAGCGCGGTGGCCGCGATCCCGGCCGCGGTCCGGGACGGCGTGACCGGCACGCTGGTGCCGCCGCGGGACCCGGACGCGCTGGCCGCGGCGCTGACCGCACTGATCGACGACCCCGCCCGGCGGCACGCGCTGGGCCGCGGCGCCCGCGCGGTGGCCGCGACCGAGTTCGCGCTGACCGGCCGGACCGAGGACTTCTGCCGGGTGCTGGAGCGCGCATATGCCTGACCACGACGAGACCCGCGACACGATCGGGTATGTCCTCAAGGGCTACCCCCGCATCTCCGAGCTGTTCATCGCCAGCGAGATCTGGCGGCTGGAGCAGCTGGGCCTGCCGCTGCGGCTGTTCGTGCTCAAGCCGGCCGACGAGGCCGAGCACCACCCGGTCGTGGACAAGATCGAGGCCGACCCGACGTACCTGCCGGAGACCACGTCGCTGTCCGGCACGACCGTGCCGGCCTGGCTGAAGGACAACCTCGCCTCGTTCCGGAAGCCGCTGGCGCGCGTCGCCCGCCGGCACCCGCTCCGGCTCGGCCGCACGGCCGCGGCCGCGCTCGGGCAGTCGGTGCGGGCCCGGGCCGGGCTGCGACCGCGCTCGGTCTACCTCAAGGAGTTCCTGCAGGCGGTCGACCTGGCCGACCGGCTGGAGGAGGCCGGGGACGTCCGGCACCTGCACGCGCACTTCGCGCACGGCACCACCACCGTCACCTGGCTGGCGGCGAAGCTGACCGGGCTGCCGTTCTCCTTCACCGGGCACGCCAAGGACATCTACCGGCAGTCGCTGAACCCGGCCGGGCTGCTGCGCCGCAAGATGCGGGCCGCGTCGTTCGTGGTCACCTGCACCGGGGCCAACCAGGAGCACCTGCGCCGGGTCGAGCCGAGCGCGGACGTGCACCTCGTCTACCACGGCCTCAACGCCGACTTCGCCGGGATGCTGCCGGCCTTCGCGACCGCGGACACCGCCGTCCCGGAGGTTCCGGTGCGCCGGCCGCAGCCGGCCACTGCCACCACCGCCACGACCACCGCCACGACCGCGGCGGCGCGCTGGCCCGACGTGGCCGGGACGGCGGCGCCGGCGTCGTGGCGGGAGCCGGTGGGCGCGCCGCTGCGGGTGGTCGCCGTCGGCCGGCTGGTGCCCAAGAAGGGCTTCGACGTGCTGGTGCAGGCGATCGCCGACCTGCACCGCCGCGGGGTGGACCTGGAGCTGGTGATCGCCGGCGAGGACGGCCCGGACGCCGCCAAGGTGCGCGGCCTGGTGGCCGAGCTGTGCCCGGAGCTGGTCCGCTTCACCGGCCCGCTGAGCCAGTGCGAGCTGCTGTCGCTCTACCGCGGCGCGGACGTGTTCGCGCTGGCCTGCCGGGTCGACGGCGACGGCGACCGGGACGGCATCCCCAACGTGATGGTGGAGGCGATGGCCGCGGGCCTGCCGGTGGTCTCGACCGCGGTGTCCGGGATCCCCGAGCTGGTCCGGCACGGCGAGAACGGGCTGCTGGTGCCGCCCGAGGACCCGGCCGCGCTGGCCTCGGCGCTGCTGAAGCTGGCCGCCGACGTGCCGCTGCGGGAGCGGCTGGCCGCGGCCGGCCGCAGCACCGTGGCCGAAAGGTTCGATGGTGACGTGCTGGCCCGGAGGATGGCCGGACTGTTCCGCGGCGGCCAGCCGTGACGGTCCCAGCCATGACGGAGCCGGCAGCGGCGGGACGGTCGGCGGCGGTGGGGCGGCCGCCGACCGGTCCCCGTCCCGTGCTCTGCGTGGTCGACGACCTCGGCCGCGACCTGGCCGTGGCCCGGGCCGCGCGGGCCGGGCGGTTCAGCCACGGCGGGATCACGCTCGACCTGGGCCGGCGGCCGGACTGGATCGGCGGCGGCGTCGGCGACCCGGAGTGGCGGATCGAGTGGGTCAAGCTCTACGAGGGCCTCGACCTCGCGTACGCGTGCGCGGTCACCGGGGACGGCGAGTTCCTGACCACCTGGGAGGACCTGGTCGAGTCGTTCTGCCGGCAGGTGCCGGTCGGGCACGACAGCTCCGACGTCTCCGCCCGCCGCATCCAGAACTGGCTCTACGCCTGGCAGCGCTTCGCCGCCGACCCCGACTTCGCCGGCCTCCGCCCGGGCCTGGCCGAGCTGCTCACCGCCCGGATCCGGGCCGACGCCGAGCACCTGGCCGCGCACCTGACCGCCGAGCGCAACCACCGCACCCTGGAGCTGTACGCGCTGCTGCTGGTCGCGCTCGCGTTCGACGACGACGAGGCCGCCCGGGAAGCCCTGGAGCTGCTGGCCGCGAACGCCGGCACCGACATCTGGTCCGACGGCGTCCACC
>DATINN010000311.1:0-8042 GCA_035474175.1 Mycobacteriales bacterium
GGTCAGGCGCGGCCCTCGGCGGGGCTGCCGGGTGAGCGCTTCGCCGCGGCCGCGTTCTCGCGTTCCTCGATGGCGTCGACGCCGTGCCGGCCGACGTCGCGGGCGACGTTGGAGCCGGGATCGGCCGCGCTCGGCACGTGCTTGGCCGCGGACGGGTCCCGCCGGACCTTGCGCAGGCTCAACCACGTCGTGATCGCCAGCACCGCGATGATCACGGCGAGGGACGGCACGATGCCGATCTCCGGCGACCACGACACGCCCTGCCCGTGCAGCGCCTCCAGGATCAGCTTGACCCCGATGAAGCCGAGGATGACCGCGAGCCCGGTGTCGAGGTAGACGAGCCGGTTGAGCAGCCCGCCGAGCAGGAAGTAGAGCTGGCGCAACCCCATCAGCGCGAACGCGTTGGAGGAGAAGACCAGGAACGGCTCCTTGGTCAGCCCGAAGATCGCCGGGATCGAGTCGAGCGCGAACAGGATGTCGGTCGTCCCGATGGCCAGCATCACCACCAGCATCGGGGTGACGAAGCGGCGGCCGTTGATCCGGGTGAACACGGCCGAGCCGTGGTAGTCCTCGGTCACCGGCAGCACCCGGCGCAGCAGCCGCAGCGCCGGGTTCTCCTTGAACTCCTCCTCGTCGCTCTCCCCGCGGAACGCCAGCCGGTAGCCGGTGTAGAGCAGGAACGCGCCGAAGAGGTAGAACACCCACTCGAACCGCTCGATCACCGCGGCCCCGGCGGCGATGAACAGCCCGCGGAGCACCAGCGCGGCGATGATCCCGAACAGCAGCACCTTGTGCTGGTGGATCGCCGGCACCCCGAACGTCGTCATGATGATCACGAAGACGAACAGGTTGTCGACGGACAGGCTGTATTCGGTGATGTAGCCGGCGAAGAACTCCCCCGCGTACTGCCCGCCGGCGAACATCAGGATGCCGAGGCCGAACAGGATCGCGCAGGCGACATAGAAGACCACCCACCGCGCGGCCTCACCGACCCGGATGGCGTGCGGGTTGTGGTCGACGATGAACAGGTCGGCCGCGAGCAGCACGAGGATCCCGGCGATGGTGGCGAACCAGAGCCACAGCGGAACGTTCACAGGCCTCCTCCGGACGGACACGACAAGGTCCAGCCCGGAGGTCTCTCCCGCCGCTCGTGGCGACCGGCGGAACCGGGTCCTCTCGGACCGTGATGACGGCGCCGCCGCGCAGGGATACTCCCCTCCGACTCCCCTCACTATCTCTCATCGGAGCGCCCCCGGACCACCCGGGTGGGGGAAACCACCCTTGTGCCGGGCGGGAAATGTCGGCCCTGGTGGAGAGCGCGTGGCTATGGGCACCGATATCCAGTCACCGCGGACCGCGGAGGTCACCGTGGCGATGGCGTTCTGGGGTCCGGCCCTGGGCGATGACGGCACCGTCAGCGTCATACGTGACCGGAAGGCGACGAGCACTGCGTGCAGTGACGCTTGCGGCACTGTTCGTCACGGTCGTTCGGCCCTTCGCCGGCGCGCATCTACGCTGCCGCGGTGTCCGGTTCGCAGGTGCTGTCGCGACGGGCCGGCCGGCGGCCGGATCACACGGTGTGGGTCGCGCTGGCCCTGGTCGTCGGTTTCGTGCTGGTCCGGCTCGTGGTGGCCACCCCGCTGGCCGGCTTCCCGGTGGCCAGCGACGACTTCGTGGACCCGGCCCGCACCCCCGACGCGCTGGTGATCACCACCGACAGCGGCGGCTACGACGGGCAGTTCATCTACCGGCTGGCGCTCGAGCCGTGGACCCACGAGCGGACCGCGCACGGGATCACCCTGGACAACCCGGCGTACCGGCAGCAGCGGATCGTCACCCCGGGGCTGGCGTGGACGGTCGGCCTGCTGCCCGGGGTGTCGACGCTGCTGGCGCTGCTGCTGGTCAACCTGGCCGCGCTGGTGGTGGCCGCGGTCTTCGCCGCCCGGCTGGCCCGGGCCCTGGGCCGGCATCCGCTGACCGGGCTGGTGCTGGCGCTGCCGGCCGGGATGCCGATCTCGCTGGGCCGCAACCTCACCGAGCCGGTGGCGTGGGCGGCTGTCCTGGCCGGGCTCTGGTATGCCCGCCAGCGCCGCTGGCCGCCCGCGGCCGCCGCGCTCACCGTCGCGGTGCTCGCGCGCGAGACATCCCTGGTCGTGGTGGCCGGGCTGGCGGCGGCCGAGCTGATCCGGTGGGCGGCCAGCCGGGGTGATGCGGGCCGCCCGGGCGGCGACCCGGGGCGCGACGGTGGCGCGGCCGGGCCGGGGCGGGCGGTGGTGTGGCTGGCGCTGCCGGTGACCGTCGCGGTGGCCTGGCAGTTGGTGCTGCTGCGGATCTGGGGGGTGCTGCCGGTGCGCTCCGGCAGCTCGACGAACTTCGGCGGCCGGCCGCTGCTCGGCGTGCTCGGCACGGTGGCCGACGGCGTGCCGGGCCCGGCCGTGCTGACGGTCGCGGTGACCGCCGAGCGGATCGGCGTGCTGGTCCTGTTCGGGTACGCGGCCTGGGCGCTGGTCACCCGCCGGGCCGCGGCGACCGGCGGCGAGGCGGTGGCCTGGGTGCTGGCCGTGGCGCTGTCGCTGGCGGTCGGCGGCTGGACCAGCGACGTGCAGTTCCTCCGGGCCGCGAACGAGGCGATCGGGCTGTCCGTGCTGGTGGCGCTGTCCGACCGGCGGTCCCGGTCCGGCCGGTGGGCGCTGCCGCTGGCGGCGGCCATCGCCTGCGGCGTCGCGCTGGAGTACGCCGTGCGGCAGTAAGGGGCCCGACGCCACCGTCCCGGTGCCACCCCGCCCGACGCCGCGGCGTGGCGGGTGCGAGATGCCCTGCCCGCGCGGGACTCAGCGCACGCCGGCGGCGTCCATGCCGCGGAGCTCCTTCTTCAGCTCGCCGATCTCGTCCCGCAGCCGCGCCGC
The DNA here is from genome assembly GCA_035474175.1 of Mycobacteriales bacterium. Classification (GTDB taxonomy): domain Bacteria; phylum Actinomycetota; class Actinomycetes; order Mycobacteriales; family CADCTP01; genus CADCTP01. Next base: position 2,907 of record DATINN010000311.1, read on the forward strand.
CAGCTCGAACTGCAGCTCCCGCGCCGCCCCCAGCATCTGGTCGTTGAGCTGCTGGATCAGGTCGGCCAGCTCGGCCCGCGGCATCCCGGCCAGGTCCTTGGCGTGCGCCCCGGCCTTCTTCGTGCCCCGCGACGAGAGCCCCGGCACCGGCGCCTTGCCCCGCGACTGCTGCCGCCCGGACCCGCCGACCAGCTCCTGCTCGGTCTCCTCGGCGTCGCGGTAGATCCCGTCCAGGATGTCGACGATCTTCTTCCGCAGCGGCTGCGGGTCGACCCCGCGCTCGCGGTTGTAGGCGATCTGCTTCTCGCGCCGCCGGTTGGTCTCGTCGATCGCCTTCGCCATCGACGGGGTGATCTTGTCCGCGTACATGTGGACCTGGCCGGAGACGTTGCGGGCGGCCCGGCCGATGGTCTGGATCAGCGACGTGCCGGAGCGCAGGAAGCCCTCCTTGTCCGCGTCGAGGATCGACACCAGCGACACCTCGGGCAGGTCGAGACCCTCCCGCAGCAGGTTGATCCCGACCAGCACGTCGAACTCGCCCTGCCGCAGCTCCCGCAGCAGCTCCACCCGGCGCAGCGTGTCCACCTCGGAGTGCAGGTAGCGCACCCGGATGCCCAGCTCCAGCAGGTAGTCGGTGAGGTCCTCGGACATCTTCTTGGTCAGCGTGGTGACCAGGACCCGCTCGTCCTTCTCGGCCCGGACCCGGATCTCGTGCACCAGGTCGTCGATCTGGCCCTTGGTCGGCTTGACCACGACCTCCGGGTCGACCAGGCCGGTCGGCCGGATGACCTGCTCCACGTAGTCGCCGCCGACCCGGCCCAGCTCGTACGGACCCGGGGTGGCGGAGAGGTAGACCGTCTGGCCGATCCGCTCGACGAACTCCTCCCACTTCAGCGGGCGGTTGTCCATGGCCGAGGGCAGCCGGAACCCGTGGTCGACGAGCATCCGCTTGCGCGAGGCGTCGCCCTCGTACATCCCGCCGATCTGCGGCACCGTGTTGTGGGACTCGTCGATGACCAGCATGAAGTCGTCGGGGAAGTAGTCGAGCAGGGTGAAGGAGGGCTCACCGGCCGCGCGGCCGTCGATGTGCCGCGAGTAGTTCTCGATGCCGGAGCAGAAGCCGACCTGGCGCATCATCTCGATGTCGTACGTCGTGCGCATGCGCAGCCGCTGCGCCTCCAGCAGCTTGCCCTGCTGCTCCATCTCGGCCAGCCGCTCGGTCAGCTCCTGCTCGATGCGGGCGATCGCCCGCTCCATCCGCTCCGGACCGGCGACGTAGTGCGAGGCGGGGAAGACGTACATCTCGGTCTCTTCCCGGATGATCTCGCCGGTGACCGGGTGCAGCGTGTGGATGGCTTCGATCTCGTCGCCGAAGAATTCGATCCGCAGCGCCAGCTCCTCGTACACCGGGAAGATCTCGACGGTGTCGCCGCGGACCCGGAAGGTGCCGCGGGTGAAGGACAGGTCGTTGCGGGTGTATTGCTCGGTCACGAGGTTGCGCAGGATCTTGTCCCGCTCGATCTCCTGGCCCACGGACAGCCGCACGCAGCGGTCGACGTATTCCTGCGGGGTGCCCAGACCGTAGATGCAGGACACGGTGGCGACCACGACCACGTCGCGCCGGGTGAGCAGCGACATCGTGGCCGAGTGGCGCAGCCGCTCGACCTCGTCGTTGACCGAGGAGTCCTTCTCGATGTACGTGTCCGTCTGCGGCACGTACGCCTCGGGCTGGTAGTAGTCGTAGTAGGAGACGAAGTACTCGACCGCGTTGTTGGGCAGCAGCTCGCGGAACTCGTTGGCCAGCTGGGCGGCGAGCGTCTTGTTGGGCGCCATGACCAGCGTCGGGCGCTGCATCCGCTCGATCAGCCAGGCGGTCGTGGCCGACTTGCCGGTGCCGGTGGCGCCGAGCAGCACGGAGTCGCGCGCGCCGGACCGGATGCGCTTCTCCAGCGCGTCGATGGCGGCCGGCTGGTCGCCGGACGGCTCGAACTCGCTGACGACCTTGAAGACGCCCTGGGTGGGGACGATGTCGGTGGTGGCGCGCATGGTGCGAATGTAAGTGCGGGGTCCGACAGTTTCTTCCCTGGTTCTGGCCGGGTCAGCTTTGGGCAGACCGCGCCCATGAAGCTCTACGCGGATACGCCTGGGCGGTTCTCGCGGCAGCTGGTCGCCGACCTGGTCGTGGTGGGCTGGATCGTGCTGTGGGTGTGGCTGGCGTTGCAGCTGCGGGAGCGGCTGCTCAAGCTGGCCGGACCGGGCGAGGCGCTGGAGCGGGCCGGCTCGTCGTTCTCCGGATCGCTGAACGACGCCGGGGACAAGGTCGGCGGGCTGCCCGTGGTCGGGGACGACGTGGCCGGGGCGTTCCGGCAGGCCGGCGGGGCCGGGGACACGATCGCCGACGCCGGGCGGCGGCAGGTGGACGCGGTGCACCAGCTGGCGCTGTTCGTGCCCGGGCTGCTGTTGCTGCTCGCGGTCGGGATCGTGGTGGCGCTGTGGCTGCCGGGGCGGCTGCGCTGGGCCCGGGAGGCGGGCGCGGTCCGGCGGCTGCTGTCCGGGCCGGACGCGCTGGAGGTCTTCGCCACCCGGGCCGTGGTCCGGCAGCACCCGCGGGAGCTGGCCCGGCTGCCCGAGTCCACGGTCACCCGCTGGCGCGCCGGCGACCAGGACGCCGCCACCGCCCTGGCCGCCTTGGAGCTCCGCTCCCTCGGTCTCCGGCCGCGCTGACCGGCTCCCTGCGGGCCGCCCGCGCGACCGGCCGCCCGCGAGCACCGGCCCGGCGCGAGGACCGGCCGCGCTGACCGGCCGGCGCGAGGACCGGCCGCGCTGACCGGCCGGCGCGGGGACCCGCCGCGCCGACCGGCGCGGGGACCGGCTGCCGGGTCAGCCGACGCGGCAGCTCACGCTGGGTCGCGCCGTGCTGTTGCCGTTGAACATCGTGGTGAACCCGAACGAGTTGCCGCTGCCGTTGGGCAGCGCGGTCATCACGTTGCCGCTGGTGTCCCAGCTGACCGCGGCGCTCCAGGTCGAGCTGATCCGCTGCGGCGGGGTGATCGTCACGGTGACGATCCAGCTGGTCGAGCCGGTGACGTTGACGGTGGTGTTGTAGCGGTCCCCGAACACGGTGCCGGGCACGACCGTCGCGGTGCAGCCGGTGCCGGTGCCGCCCCCGCCGGTGCCGGTGCCGCCGTTCAGCGCGGTGAGCACCGCGGTGTAGGCCGCCTTCTTGTTGCCGCCGGCGTCGAACAGCAGCGGGGACTCGCCGCTGCGCCACGAGTCGCTGTCCCGCACGCCCCACACGGTGATGCCGTTGCAGCGGGCCACCGCGTAGCAGTCGGTGACGACGTTGCCGTACGCGGTCGGGTTGGCGTTGGTGATGTCCAGCTCGGTGATCTGCACGTCCACGCCCAGGGCGGCGAAGTTGGCCAGCGTGGTGCGGTAGCCGGCCGGGTACGACGAGCCGCCGGTGAAGTGCGACTGCAGGCCGACGCAGTCGATGGGCACGCCGCGGGCCTTGAAGTCGCGGATCATCGCCGCCACGGCCTGGGTCTTGGGCGCGGTCCAGACGTCGGTGTTGTAGTCGTTGTAGCAGAGCTTGGCCGTCGGGTCGGCGGTCCGGGCGGCCCGGAAGGCGGCCTCGATCCAGTCGTTGCCGGTGCGCTGCAGGTTGGAGTCCCGCCGGGCGCCGCTGGTGCCGTCGGCGAACGCCTCGTTGACCACGTCCCAGCTGTAGATCCGGCCCCGGTAGTGCCCGGCGACCGTGCTGACGTGGTTCAGCATCGCGTTGCGCAGGGCGGTGCCGGACAGGCCCTGCACCCAGCCCGGCTGCTGGGAGTGCCAGGCCAGGGCGTGCCCGCGGACGCGCATGCCGTTCGCCTGGGCGAAGCTGACGATCCGGTCGGCCGCCGTCCAGCTGAAGCTGTTCTGGGCCGGCTCGGTCGCGTCCCACTTCATCTCGTTCTCCGGGGTGGCCATGGTGAACTCGCGACCGGCGATGGCGGTGTACGTCGCGTCGCCGAGGTGGCTGGTGCTCACCGCGGTGCCGAAGTATCGCCCGTGCTCGGCCGCGGAGGCGCCGAGCGTGGTGGCGGCATCGGCGCTCCCCGGCCACAGCAGGCCCGCGGCGACGGTCAGCGCCGCGACGGCGACGGCCCGGGAGCGGAGCCGGGCGGTGGGGTGCGGATGGCGTTCGGTCATGGTCGGCCTCCTTGACGTCTGCTGACGGCAGGCCGGTCCGGGGCGACGGGAGCCCCGGTGATTCCGAAAGTTTCGAAGGGCGGGAGGCTCTGAATTTCCTACCTTGTCGCCACTGAACGGCAGTCCGAATCATAAATGGCGCAGCCGTGGGCAACAATATGGCCAAGAGAGTTTCGGAAACTTTCGAACGCTCAGAGCCAGCCGTTGTCCTCGGCGGCACGGAGGGCCTCGGCCCGGTTGCGGGTGCTGGTCTTGGTGATCGCGGCGGACAGGTAGTTGCGGACGGTGCCCTCGGAGAGGAACAGCCGGCCGGCGATGTCGGCCACCGTGGCGCCGTCGCGGGCGGCCACGAGGACGTCGCGCTCGCGGCCGGTGAGCGGGCTGGCGCCGCCGGCCAGGGTGGCGACGGCCAGCGCGGGGTCGACGACCCGCAGGCCGGCCGCGACCCGGCGGATCGCGGCCGCCAGCTCCTCGGCCGGGGCGTCCTTGACCACGAACCCGAGCACGCCCGCGTCCATGGCCCGGCGCAGGTAGCCGGGCCGGCCGAACGTGGTGAGGATCGCGACCCGCACCGCCGGCAGCGCGGCCCGGAGCGCGGCCGCGGCGGCGATCCCGTCCAGGCCCGGCATCTCCACGTCGAGCAGCGCCACCTGCGGGTCGCTGCGGCGGGCGGCCTCGACGACCTCGTCGCCCCGGCCGACCTCGGCCACGACCTCGAGGTCGGACTCCAGCGAGAGCAGCGCGGCCAGGGCGCCGCGCACCAGCGACTGGTCGTCGGCCAGCAGGACCCGGATCACCCGGCCTCCCACCCGACCGCTGTCCCGGACGGCAACCCGGCGGGCGGGGCCGCGGCGGGCAGGGCGGCGGCGGCCGGGGCGGCCGGCAGCGGGCCCGCGGCGGGTGGCACGGTGAGGCGCAGCCGGAAGCCGCCGTCCTGGCCCG
>DATINN010000312.1:0-3151 GCA_035474175.1 Mycobacteriales bacterium
CAACGAGACCGTCGCCCAGATCCAGGACGGCAAGTGGGTCACCGTGTGGCCGAAGGACAAGGCGGCCGCGCCGCTGCGGGCGCCGTCCAGCTGATCATGACCATCATTCAAGCGGCGCTGACCGGCGCGCTGATCGGCGGCCTGTACGCGCTCATGGCCACCGGCCTGTCGGTGACCTGGGGCGTGCTGCGGGTCATCAACCTCGCGCACTTCGCGATGATCCTGCTCGGCGCGTACCTGACCTTCCAGCTGGCCAGCTCGACCGGGCTGGACCCGATCCTCACGATCGTCATCACGGCCCCGGCGCTGTTCGTGCTCGGGGCCGCCGTGCAGTGGGCCTACGACCGCTTCGGCGTGGCCGAGTTCACCTCGCTGCTGGTGAGCTTCGGGATCCTGATCATCGCGATCCAGGTCGTCACGATGGTGTGGAGCGCGGACTTCCGGCGGATGGCCGACGACGTCAACCCGTACGCGACCCGGTCGTGGACGCTGGGCCGGCTGGTCTTCCCGGTCACCACCGTGCTCGCCTTCGGCCTGGCCGTGGTGCTGGTGGCGGCGCTGCACCTGGTGCTGCGGCACACCTTCGCCGGCCGCGGGATGCGGGCGATCGCGCAGGACCGGGCGGTCGCGGCCGCGTTCGGGGTGGACCACCGCAGGCTGTCGCTGGTGCTGGGCGGGGTGGCCGGGGCCACCGCGGCCGCGGCCGGCATGGTCTTCGCGCTGACCAACTCGCTGAGCCCGAGCGTCGCGTACGAGTGGTTCGGGATCGTCTTCGCGGTCGTCATCGTCGGCGGCATCGGCCAGGTGATCGGGACGTTCGTGGCCGGCATCGCGGTCGGGGTGGTGTCCGCGGTGGTCTCGGCGGCGTGGTCGCCCTCGACCGCGCCGATCGTGCTGTTCTCCGCGATCGTGCTGGTGCTGATCGTCCGCCCGCAGGGGCTGTTCGCGCTGCGCACCGCCGGGGCGGGCCGGTGAGGCGGGGGCTCGCCGGGTTCCTGCCGGCCTTCCTCGTCCTGGCCGCGGTCGGCGTCTGGGGCGACGACATCGGCGTGCCCACGTTCGTCGTCGCGCTCGGCACGACGATGCTGTTCTGGGTCGCGCAGGCGACCAGCTGGAACCTGCTCTCCGGCTTCAGCGGCTACTTCAGCTTCGGCCAGGCCGCGTACGTCGGCGTCGGCGCCTACTCGGTCGCCGTGCTCACCGGCCGGCACGGGGTGAGCCTGCTCTGGTCGGTGCTGGCCGGCGGCGCGCTGTCCGGGCTGCTGGCGCTGGCCGTCGGCGCGGTCGCGTTCCGGCTGCGCGGGTTGCGCGGGGAGATCTTCGCGCTGCTCACGCTGGCCGTGCCGTTCATCCTGGCCGCGGTGGCCAGCGTGACCGGCGCGATCGACGGCGGGCAGGGCACCACGATCCCGGTGCCGTCGGTGCCGGACTGGATCGGCGGCTTCCCGGCGCTGCTGTTCGGGCTGGACGCGGTGGTCGCGGTGGGCGCGCTGGCCGTCGCGTACGCGGTCCAGCACGGCCGCCTGGGGTGGGGGCTGACCGCGATCCGGGACGCCGAGGACGTGGCCGAGGGGCTCGGGATCGGCACGCTGGCGTACAAGATGCAGGCGATCGTCCTCTCCGGCGTGATCGGCGGCCTGTCCGGCGCCCTGTACGCGGTGCAGATCGGCTTCGTCACCGTGGAGGGCGTCTTCGGCCTGACGATCCCGCTGTTCGTGATCGTGATGAGCGTGCTCGGCGGCCGGACGCACTGGGCCGGCCCGGCCGTCGGCGCCGTCCTCATCACGATGCTGCAGGACCGGCTGTCGGCCTCCGGCTACCCGGACTGGAACCCGATCGTGCTCGGCGCCGTGCTGGCCGTGCTGGTCGTGGTCGCGCCGGCCGGCCTGTACGGGCGGTTGCGGGCCCGGCCGGTGCCGGTGCTGGCCGGGCTGGTCGTGCCGATCGTGGCCGGCTACTACATCCCGATCGGGGACCTGCAGAACTGGGTGCTGGCCGGGATGCTGATCGCGGTCGCGGTCGCCCTGGTGCCGGCCCGGTGGCTGCCGCGGCGCTGGACCCGGGTGCCGGTGCCGCGCCCGGTGCAGCCGGTCGCCCCGCCGGCCCGGGCCGAGCACGCCGCGGGCGAGATCGTGGTCGAGACCCGCGAGGTGGCCCGCTACTACGGCGGCGTGCACGCGCTGGAGGACGTCAGCATCGCCGTCCGCGCGGGCGAGCTGGTCGGCCTCGTCGGCCCCAACGGCTCGGGCAAGACCACGCTGGTCAACCTGCTCTCCGGCACGGTCCGGCCCAGCCGGGGCCGGGTGCTGATCGGCGGCCGGGACACCACCGGCCTGGCGCCGCACCGGATCGCGCACGCCGGGATCGCCCGCACGTACCAGATCCCGCGGCCGTTCGAGTCGATGACCGTGCTGGACAACGTGGCCATGGCCGCGCTGTTCGGGCGGCGCCGGCTGCCGCTGGCGCAGGCCCGGGCCGAGGCCGCGGCGCACCTGGCGACGGTGTCGCTGGACCGGCTGGCCGGCGCGTACCCGTCGGCGCTCAACCTGCACCAGCGGCAGCTGCTGGAGATGGCCCGGGCGGTGGCGTCCGAGCCGCGGGTGCTGCTGCTGGACGAGGCGCTGGCCGGGCTCAACCCGGCCGAGATCGACAACGCGGCCGAGGTGATCCGGCGGATCTCCGCCGGCGGCGTCACGATCGTCGTCGTCGAGCACCTGCTGCGGGTGCTCAACCAGCTCGCCACCCGGCTGGTGGTGCTCGACCGCGGCCGGCTGCTGGCCGACGGGGAGCCGCAGGCGGTGCTCACCGACCCCGAGGTCGTCCGCGCCTACCTGGGGAGGCAGGCCAGTGTCTGAGCCGCTGCTGGACGTCCGCGGCCTCGACGTGCACTACGGCGACGCCCAGGCGCTGTGGTCGGTGGATCTCACGGTCGGTCCGGGCGAGACCGTCTGCGTGGTCGGCCCCAACGGCGCCGGCAAGTCCACCCTGGTCAACGCGATCGCGGGATTGCAGCCGCGCAGCCGCGGCGAGATCCGGGTCGGCGGGGTCGACGTGTCCCGGCTGCCCGGGCACAAGGTCGGTGCCCACGGGGTCGCGATCGTGCCCGAGGGGCGGCGGGTGTTCCCGCAGATGACCGTGGCCGACAACCTGC
>DATINN010000313.1:0-7324 GCA_035474175.1 Mycobacteriales bacterium
GGACCTGCTCGGCGACCTGCCGGGTGGTCAGGTGCCAGGGCACGGCCAGCCCGCCGAACGCGTCGCCGACGGCCAGGTCGTAGCGGCCGGCCGGCTGCTCCCGCAGGCCGGTGCGGGCGTCGCCGACCCGGACGGTCAGGCCGGGGATGTCGCCGACGCCCAGCCGCTGCCGGCCCAGCTCGACCACGCCGCCGTCGATCTCCAGCGCCGTGCTGCGGGTGCCGGGCCGGGTGGCGGCCAGGTAGCGCGGCATGGTGAAGCCGCCGCCGCCGATGTGCAGCGCCTGCATCGGCGCGCGCTCCGGGCGGATCGAGTCGGCCACCGACGCCAGGGCCCGGGTGTACTCGAACTCCAGGTACGCCGGGTCGGCCAGGTCCACATAGGAGTGTCGCAGCGTGTCCAGCTCCAGCGTCCGCCCGCTGGGGCGGTCGGGGTCGGCCACCACCCGGGCGCAGTGGTATTCGGTCTCCTTCTGGCACGGGTTGGGCGCGACCGCGACCAGCAGCACCGACAGCGGCAGCAGGGCCAGCGCGGCGCCGGGCAGCCGGCCCTGGCCCTGGCCCTGGCCCGGGCTTTGGGGGCCGGAGCGCTGCCGCTCGTACCAGAGGACCAGGCCGCCGACGAAGCCGACGACCACGCCGGTGCCGATCAGGATCGTGCTGGTCCGGAACGCGGCGACCAGGACGAAGCCGGTGGCGAAAGTCGCCACGATGCCGCCGAGCGTGCCGATGCCGGACAGCTTGCCCACGATCGTGCCGGTCTCGTGCAGGTCGCGCAGCTGCAGCTTGGCCACGATCGGCGCCACCGCCGACAGCAGCCCGGCCGGCAGGATGACCGCGGCCATCGCCAGCAGCAGGGTGGCCGACGCGTCGCCGGTGCCCTTGGTGGCCTGCCCGACGTAGCGGACGACCGGCAGGGTGAGCAGGGTCAGGCTGGCGCCGAGCAGCAGCAGCGGGCCGAGCAGCCGGGCCGGGTCGGCGGTGCGGTCCGCGGCCCGCCCGCCGGCCCAGGCCCCGACCGCGATCGCCATCAGGGCGGCGCCGATCACCGCGGTGTTGGTCTGCAGCGTCACCCCGACGTACGGGGCGATCAGCCGCAGCGCCAGCGTCTCCAGCACCAGCACGGCGGCGGCGGCGACGAAGACGATGGTGGCGGCGAACGCGTTCGGCAGGCTCGTCGCCTGCGTGGTCCGGGTGGGGCTGGTCACGGGGGTCAGGATCCACGACAGCGCTGTGACGCGCCGGTCAGGACGCGCCGTAGCGCTCCAGCCTGATCCGGCCCGCGTCGTAGCCGGCGTCGGCCAGCAGCCGGGCCGCGGCCTCGACGAAGCCGTTCGAGCCGCAGATGTAGGCCGGCCCGCCGTCGAACGCGACCGCCTTGAGGTCGGCCGCGGTGATCCGCCCGGCCGGCCGGTCGTGCCCGGCCGGGGCCGTGCGGGTGTAGACGACCGTGGTCTCCGGGCCGAGCTCCGGGGCGAAGATCAGCTCGTCGGGGGAGCGCACGGAGAACAGCAGCCGGACCGGGACCTCGGGGTGCGACAGCCGGCGCGAGCGCAGCATCGCCATCACCGGTGCGATCCCGGAGCCGCCGGCCACCAGCAGCAGCGGGCTCTCGCCGCGCCAGACGAAGTAGCCGCCGATCGGGCCGCGCAGCTCGACCTCGTCGCCGGCCATGACCTCCTCGGTCAGGTACGGCGAGACCTCGCCCTCGGGCAGCCGGTCCACGGTCAGCTCGACCGCCCCGGCGTCCTCCGGCGGGGAGGCGACCGAGTAGGACCGGCTGGCGCTGTAGCCGTCCTCGGCGGTGAGACGGACGACGTAGTGCTGTCCGGGCAGGTGCGCGCGCCACTGCGGCACCCGCAGCCGCAGCGTCACCACGTGCGCGTTCTCGGCCCGGCGCGACTCCACCGTCGCCCACTGCCACGGCCCCGGCGTGGGCGCCGGCTCAGTCACCCTGGTAGCGCTGCTCGCGCCATGGGTCGCCGCGGTCGTGATATCCGCGGACCTCCCAGAAGCCGGGCTCGTCGTGGTCGAGCAGCGTGATCGTCTCGATCCACTTCGCGCTCTTCCAGAAGTAGAGGTGGGGGACGATCATCCGCACCGGCCCGCCGTGCTCGACCGGCAGCGGCCGGCCCTCGTGCTCCCAGACGATCCAGGCCTTGCCGCCGGTGATGTCCTCCAGCGGCAGGTTGGTCGTGTAGCCGGTGGTGCTGGTCGCGACCGCGAACGTCGCCTCCGGCAGCGGGTCGGCCGCCGCCAGCAGCGTGTCGACGGAGACGCCGGCGAAGGAGGTGTCCAGTTTGGACCACGTGGTGACGCAGTGGATGTCACCGTCGTAGCGGCCCGGGGGCAGCTGCTGCACCTGCTGCCAGGTCCAGGTCTGCGGGGAGCCGACCCGGCCGTTGACCGTGATCGACCAGGAGTCGAGATCGACCCGCGGGGTCAGCTCCGCGGTCAGCACCGGCCAGTCGGACCCCACGTCGTACTGACCCGGGGGCAGCCGGCCGGGCTCGGCGCCGCGCCGGCGCCCGGTGAATCCACGTGAGGCTCGCACGGCGGTCAATCTACTCGCGTCGGGCCCGTACGGTGCGGCGGACGCCGAGGACGAGCAGGATCCCGCCGGCCGGCGCCACGATTCCGCCCGCGACCAGCAACCCGACCGCCAACGTCCGCAGGAACGGCGCCCGCAGCGACAGGGCCGCGGTGACCTCGACGCCCTCGGACGCGTCGGCGTTCATCACCACCAGCCGCTGCCCGCCGGCCCGCACCGGCACGTCGATCGTGCGCTCGCCCGGCCCGCTGGCGCTGACCGTCCACACGGGCCGGTCGGCCGGGCGCACCGGCGCGTCGGCGCCGTCCGCCGGCACCAGCGTGGCCCGCAGCGGCGACAGCCGCACGTCGACCAGCTCGTCGTACGCGACCCCGCGCAGGTAGCCCTCGACCGCCGCGGCCGGGGCGACGCCGACGAACACCGGGGTGCCGCCGGTGGCCGCGACCCGGATCCGGACGGTCGCGTCGACGCGGCCGGAGCCGAGGCCGGCGGCGTCGGAGACCAGCGCGTACCGGGGGGTGGACAGGGTGGACGCGCCGCCGCCGAACGCGCCGTCCCGGCCGGTGACGGCCAGCAGCACCACGGCGACCGCGGCCAGCGCGAGCCCGATCAGCGCGGCGACGGCGCCGACGGCCACCAGCACCACCCGCCCGGTGACGCCTCTGCCGGTCACCCCTCTGCCGGTCACCCCTCTGCCGGTCACGCGTCTCCCGGTCACGCCCGCGGACAGTAGTGGGCGGCGGAGATCGCCCGCGTCAGGCGGTGGCAGTCGTGGCGGTGTCGCTGTGGCGGTGTCGTTGCGGCGGCGTTGGTTGTGGTCGCGTCGGTTGAGACGGCGCTGGTTGTGGCGGCGCCAGTTGAGGCGGCGTCAGTTGTGCGGCGCCGGTTGGGCACAGTCAGTTGAGGCGGCGCTGGTTGGGGCGGCGTTAGTTGTGGCGGCCGGGGGGCACGCCTAGGGTCGGCGCGGGCCTGCCGGCCCGGTTCCCGTACACGACGAGGAGGATGCGCCGATGGCGCTCGACGATGACGACATGGTGACGTCCGGCTCCGGTGAGGGCCCCGCCGACGGCGGTGCCGACGGCACCGCGGGCGTCCAGGACGGCGGCGCGGACGGCGGTGCCGACGGCGGCGCCGACGGTGGCGCCGGCAGCTCCGGTGCCGAAGGCCCGGCCGACTCCGGCGCCGAGGGCCCGGCCGACGCGGGCGCGGGCGGCGGCACGCCGGGCGTGTCCGACGGTGGCGCGGACGGCGGTGCCGACGGTGGCGCCGAGGGTCCGGCCGACGGCGGTGCCAGCGGCACCGCGGGTGTCTCCGACGGTGGCGCCGACGGTGGCGCCGACGGCGGGGCCGACGGCAGCGCGTGAGTTCTGAGCTTTCCGGCGCGGTGCCGGGCGCGTCCACATCGGACCGCCCGGCGCTGCGCCGCTGCATCGGTATGGACCCGGAGGCCTTCGCCACCGGGCACTGGGCCACGCGCCCGCTGCTGACCCCGGCCGCGGGCGACTTCGGCGACCTGTTCAGCCTGGCCGCGGTGGACGAGCTGACCTCGACCCGCGGCCTGCGCACCCCGTTCCTGCGGGTGGCCAAGGAGGGCAAGGTCGTCGAGCCGGCCCGGTTCACCCGTGGCGGCGGCGCCGGCGCGGAGATCGGCGACCAGCTCGCCGACGACCGGCTGGCCGAGCTGTTCGCGGACGGTTCGACGCTGGTGCTGCAGGGGCTGCACCGGACCTGGCCGCCGCTGGTCGACTTCGGCGGGCGGCTCGCGGCCGAGCTCGGCCACCCCGTCCAGATCAACGCGTACGTGACACCCCCGCAGAACAAGGGGTTCTCGGCCCACTTCGACGTCCATGACGTGTTCGTCCTGCAGGTCGCGGGCGAGAAGCGGTGGACCATCCACGAGCCGGTGCACGAGGCGCCGCTGCGCGACCAGGAGTGGACCCGCTACCGGGCCGCCGTCGCGAAGCGGGCGGCGGGCGAGCCGGCCATCGACGCCGTGCTGCGCCCCGGTGACGCGCTCTACCTGCCCCGGGGCTGGCTGCACTCGGCCGAGGCCCTCGGCGACGTGTCCGTGCACCTCACCGTCGGGATCCACTCCGTCACCCGGTACGCGCTGGTGCAGGCGCTGACCGCGCTCGCGGCCGAGGAGCCGGAGCTGCGCGCGTCGCTGCCGCTCGGCGTCGACGTGGCCGACCCCGACCAGCTCGGGCCGGACCTGGCCGCGACGGTCGAGGCGCTGGTCGGCTGGCTGGGCAAGGCCGACCCGGCGGCGGTCGCCGACCGGGTCCGCCGTCGCGTGTGGACGGCCACCCGGCCGGAGCCGGTCGGGCCGCTGGCGCAGGCGGCCGCGGCCCGCTCGGTCACCGACGCGACCGTGGTCCGGGTCCGGGGCGGGCTGCGGCACCGGCTGCGCCCGGCCGAGGGCGGCACCGTGACGCTGGAGCTGCCCGACCGCACGCTGTCGCTGCCGGCGGGCACCGCGGACGCCCTGCGGGCACTGCTGTCCGGACAGGTCCTGGCCGTGACCGACCTGCCCGGGCTGGACGCCGCCGACGGGCGCACGCTCGTCACCCGGCTGCTGCGCGAGTCGGTCGTGGTGCCGGCCCAGGGATGACCCTGGCCGGCCGGGACCAGCTCGGCGGGGGACGGGACGGGGTCTCCGCGCGCTGCGCGCCCTCGGCCGAGCGGCGGGGCGACCCGCTGCTGGGCTCCGCGGCGCCGACCCCGCGCTGGCTGCTGATCGAGCAGCCCGGCGGCTGGGGCCCGGAGGCGCTGCTGGAGTCCACACTGGACCGTTCCGTCGGGGCCGAGCTGAGGCGGCGCTGGGAGGACGGGGCCGGCATCCGGGTGCTGCTCATCCGCCGCCCCGGCCGCAGCGCCGCCCCGGCCCGCAAGGCCTGGGCCGTGGTCGACTCCCGGGCCGGCCGCGAACGGGTCGGCTGGGGCACCTGGGAGCAGCCGGCCGACCTGCTCGACCTGCCGGTCGGCGCGGCCGCGGGGGAGCCCGGCGGCCCGCTCTACCTGGTCTGCGCGCACGGCCGGCACGACGCCTGCTGCGCGATCCGCGGCCGCCCGGTGGCCGAGGCGCTGGCCGCGGCCCGGCCCGGCGCGGTCTGGGAGTGCTCGCACGTCGGCGGCGACCGCTTCGCCGCCAACCTCGTCGTGCTGCCGCACGGGCTCTACTACGCGCACGTCACCCCGGCCGGCGCGGTCGCCGTCGCGGCCGCGTACGAGCGGGGGGAGGTGTGGCCGGAGCTGCTGCGCGGCCGGTCCGCGTTCGCACCACCGGCCCAGGCGGCCCAGCAGCACGCCCGGACCGCGCTGGGCGAGCTGGGCCTGGACGCGCTGCGCCCGCTGGGCATGCTGGCGCTGGCCGAGCGGACCTGGCGGGTGCGCCTGGCCGTGCCGGGCGGCGCGCTGCTGGTGACCGTACGGGAGGGGCGGGCGGAGCCGGTCCGGCTCACCTGCTCCTCGCTCCGGCCCGAACGGGCCCGCACCTGGGAGCTGCTCGCGCTCGAGCCGGCGTGACCGGGCCACCGCGTGTCGTGCCGTACTGGTCGCGCTGCGTGTCGCATCCTGGCGGGGAAGCCGACCGCCTCGGGGGAGACGACCGCATGCTGCGCGCCACCAAGATCCGCAACAGCAACGCCTACCAGCTGACCTTCTCGCTGCCGGCGAGCGCACCCGGCCGGGTCTCCGTGGTCGGCGACTTCAACGACTGGACCCCGGGCCGGCACGAGCTGCGCACGCTGCGGGACGGCACCCGCTCGATCACCGTCCGGGTCGCCGCCGGCCGGCCGGTCCGGTTCCGCTACCTGGCCCCGGACGGGCACTGGTTCGACGACGAGCAGGTGCCCGACCGCGACGGCGGCAACTGCGTCGTGCACCTCTGAGGGTCAGGCCGGCTGGTCCCGGGACAGCAGCCGCTCCTCGTGGTCCAGCTCGCGCTGGAGCGTGCGCAGGTCCACGTCGCGCAGCTCGCCGGACTCGCGCCGGCGCACCAGCTCCCGCCGCTCCGCCTCCAGCAGCGCCATCCGCAGCTGGGCCAGCTCCTGCACCGGCCGCACGGTGGCCTCGTCCTCGGCGCCGGCCCGGTCCAGCGTCTTCAGCCGCTCCTTGCGCCGGCTCAGCCGCCGGTCGGCGTCCTGCCGGACCCGCTCCAGCACGTCGGGGTGCACGCCGTCGGCGGCCAGGTCCTCCAGCTCCCGCAGCGCCGCCTCGGCCGCGGCCACCCGGGCCTCGCCCCGGGACCGCAGCCGCCCGACCCGGTCGTCGTGCAGCCCGAGCATCCGCAGCAGCGGTCCCAGCGTCAGCCCCTGCCCGACCAGCGTCACCAGCACGACCAGGTATGCGCAGAGCAGCAGCAGCTCCCGCCCCGGCAGCGGCTCGTCCCCGGCCAGGCTCATCGGCAGCGCGAACGCCGCCGCCAGCGTGATCACCCCCCGGGTGCCGACCCAGCTCAGCGCGGCCAGGTCGCGGGCGCCGAGCGTGGGGGCGTCCTCGCCCAGCATCCGCCCGGGCAGGTGCAGCATGATGAACAGCCACAGCGGCCGGACCAGCAGCACCGCGGCCACCGTGAGCAGGCAGGCCAGCACCGTCCGGGCCGGGGCGACGTCGTCCAGACCACCGAGCACCACCGGCACCTGCTGCCCGATCGAATGGGGGTCGCAGCTCATCGTCCGCGAGGGGCAGGTCGCCCTGCTCCAGCGGGACGGGCGGGCCGTGCAGGCGTTCGGGCCCGGGCGGTACGTGCTGGACACCGAGAACGTGCCGGTGC
>DATINN010000314.1:0-5798 GCA_035474175.1 Mycobacteriales bacterium
TGACGAAGCGCGAGCCCTTGCGCTCGACCTTGAGGTTCACGTCGGACGAGCCGATGTGTCCACCAACGACACCGTGCTGCTGCTGGCCAGCGGCGCCTCCGGGGTGACCCCGGCCGCGGGCGAGTTCGCTGCCGCGGTCGAGGAGCTGTGCGCGGACCTGTGCCGGCAGCTGCTCACCGACGCCGAGGGCGCGACCAAGGACGTCGCGATCGAGGTGGCCGGCGCCGCGACCGAGGCCGACGCGGTCGAGGTCGGCCGCGCGGTCGCCCGCAGCAACCTGCTCAAGTGCGCGTTCTTCGGCAACGACCCCAACTGGGGCCGGGTGCTGGCCGCGGTCGGCACCACCGCCGCCGCCTTCGAGCCCGACGCGCTCGACGTGGCGATCAACGGCGTCCAGGTCTGCCGGGCCGGCGCCGCGGGCGAGTCGCGCGAGCTGGTCGACCTGACCGGGCGGGACATCCACGTGCTCGTCGACCTGCACGCCGGGCCGGCCACCGCGACCGTGTGGACCAACGACCTGTCCCTGGCGTACGTCCACGAGAACTCGGCGTACTCGTCATGACCGGCCCCCGCTCGTGACCCGCACCGTCGCCACCGCCGAGGTGCGCGCCTCCGCGCTGGCCAAGGCCGGCGTCCTGGTCGAGGCGCTGCCGTGGCTGGCCCGCTTCCACGGCGCCGTCGTCGTGCTCAAGTACGGCGGCCACGCCATGGCCGACCCCGATCTGCAGCGCGCCTTCGCCGAGGACGTCGTCTTTCTCCACTACGCCGGGCTCCGGCCGGTCATCGTGCACGGCGGCGGCCCGCAGATCACCGCGCACCTGGAGCGGCTGGGCATCCCGAGCGAGTTCCGGGCCGGGCTGCGGGTCACCACCCCCGAGGCCATGCAGGTCGTGCGGATGGTGCTGGTCGGGCAGGTCAACGGCGACGTGGTGCGTCTGGTCAACGACCACGGCCCGTTCGCGGTGGGCCTGTCCGGCGAGGACGGCGGCCTGATGACGGCCGAGCCCCGGACCCTGGTCGTGGCGGGGGAGGAGGTCGACCTCGGCCTGGTCGGCGACGTCACCGCGGTCGACCCGGGCGCGCTGCGGGCGCTGCTGGCCGACGGCCGCATCCCGGTCGTCGCGACCGTGGCCGCCGGGCCGGACGGCCAGACCTACAACGTCAACGCCGACACCGCCGCGGCCGCGATCGCGGTCGCGCTGCAGGCGCAGAAGCTGGTCGTGCTGACCGACGTCGAGGGGCTCTACTCGTCCTGGTCGGCGGACGGCGTCGCGGGCGACCTGGTCAGCGAGATCGGCGCGGCCGACCTGGCCGCGCTGCTGCCGACCCTGTCCGCCGGGATGGCGCCGAAGATGGAGGCCTGCCTGCGCGCCGTGCAGGGCGGCGTCCCGCAGGCGCACGTGCTCGACGGCCGGGTGCCGCACGCGGTGCTGCTGGAGGTCTTCACCGACTCCGGGGTCGGCACGATGGTGCTCCCGGACGTCCCTGTCCCCAACGGGTCCGCGCCGACCGCAGGAGGCACAGCATGACCGCGACCGACGCGCTGCGGGCCCGGTGGGACGCGGTGATGATGCCCAACTACGGCACCCCGCCGATCGCGCTGGCCCGGGGCGAGGGCAGCCGGGTCCAGGACGTCGACGGGACCTGGTATCTGGACTGCATCGCCGGCATCGCGGTCTCCGCGCTCGGCCACGCCCACCCGGCGCTGGTGGAGGCGGTCCGCACCCAGGTCGGGCGGCTGGCCCACTCCAGCAACCTGTTCCTGCACGAGCCCGGGGTGGCGCTGGCGGAGCGGCTGACCGGGCTGCTCGGCGGCGGCCGGGTGTTCTTCTGCAACGACGGCGCCGAGGCCAACGAGGCCGCGCTGAAGATCGTCCGCCGGCACGGCTGGACCGCCGACCCGTCCGGCGGCCGGGTCGAGGTCGTCGCGGCCGAGGCCGGCTTCCACGGCCGCACGTTCGGCGCCCTGTCGCTGACCGGCACCGCGTCCAAGCGCGACCCGTTCGCCCCG
This sequence comes from Mycobacteriales bacterium, assembly GCA_035474175.1. Lineage (GTDB taxonomy): Bacteria > Actinomycetota > Actinomycetes > Mycobacteriales > CADCTP01 > CADCTP01. The sequence goes on from DATINN010000314.1 coordinate 2,012, forward strand.
CTGCCCGGCCCCGTCACCTTCGTCCCGTACGGCGACGAGGCCGCGCTGCGGGCCGCCGTGACCGGGCGGACCGCCGCCGTCTTCCTGGAGCCGACGCTGGGTGAGGGCGGCGTCGTCCCGCCGCCGCCGGGCTACCTGGCCGCGGCCCGGGAGCTCTGCGACGCGGCCGGCGCGCTGCTGGTGATCGACGAGGTGCAGAGCGGGGTGGGCCGGACCGGCGCCTGGTTCGCGCACCAGGAGGCCGGCGTCCGGCCCGACGTCGTCACCCTGGCCAAGGGCCTCGGCGGCGGGCTGCCGATCGGCGCCTGCGTCGCCTTCGGTGCCGCCGGCGAGCTGCTCACCGCCGGCCTGCACGGCAGCACCTTCGGCGGCAACCCGGTCTCCTGCGCGGCCGCGCTGGCCGTGCTGGACACGATCGAGAAGGACGACCTGCTCGCCTCCGTACGGGCGGTGGGCGACCGGCTGGCCGCCGGGCTGGCCGCGATCGACTCCCCGCTGGTCCAGGGCGTCCGGGGCAGCGGGCTGTGGCGGGCGCTGGTGCTGACCCGGCCGGTCGCGGCCCAGGTCGAGGCGGCCGCCCGGCCGGCCGGCGTGCTGGTCAACGCCGTGCAGCCGGACGCGATCCGGCTGGCCCCGCCGCTGATCCTCACGGCGGCCGAGGCGGACGAGGCGGCGGCCGCGCTCGGCGCGGCGGTGGCTACGGTCGGCCCGACCGCCACCGAGAGGACCTCCTGATGCCCCGCCACTTCCTCCGCGACGACGACCTCAGCCCGGCCGAGCAGCTGCAGGTGCTCGACCTGGCCGACCGGGTGAAGGCCGACCGCTTCGCCTTCCGGCCGCTGGCCGGCCCGCACGCGGTCGCCGTGCTCTTCGACAAGCCGTCCACCCGGACCCGGGTGTCCTTCAGCGCCGGCATCGCCGAGCTCGGTGGCTACCCGCTGGTCATGGAGGCGGTCGGCAGCCAGCTGGGCCGGGGCGAGCCGATCGAGGACACCACCCGGGTGCTGGACCGGCAGTGCGCGGCCATCGTCTGGCGCACGTTCGGCCAGGAGCGGGTCGAGGCCGCGGCGTCGGTCAGCCGGGTGCCGGTGGTCAACGCGCTGACCGACCTGTTCCACCCCTGCCAGGTGCTGGCCGACCTGCAGACGGTCCGGGAGCGGCTGGGTCGCCTGTCCGGCGTCACCCTCGCGTACGTCGGCGACGGCGCCAACAACATGGCCCACTCGCTGCTGCTGGGCGGTGCCACCGCCGGGCTGCACGTCCGGATCGGCAACCCGGCCGGCTTCGACCCCGACCCGGCGGTGGTGGCCCGGGCGACGGAGATCGCCGCCACGACCGGCGGGTCGGTGCTGCTGACCCGGGAGCCGAAGGAGGCCTTCGCCGGGGCCGAGGTGCTGGTGACCGACACCTGGGTGTCGATGGGCCAGGAGGAGGAGGCGGCCGCGCGGACGGCGCCGTTCGTGCCGTTCGCGATCACGGCCGACGCGCTGACCCAGGCCGCGCCGGACGCGGTCGTGCTGCACTGCCTGCCGGCATACCGGGGCAAGGAGATCGCGGCCGAGGTCATCGACGGTCCGCAGAGCGCGGTGTGGGACGAGGCCGAAAACCGGCTGCACGCGCAGAAGGCGCTGCTGATCTGGTTGCTGGAGCGGACATGACCGATTCCCCGGGGAAGGCCGCGCGGCAGGCCCGCATCGCCGAGCTGGTCGCCGCCCAGCCGGTCACGTCGCAGGGCGAGCTGTCCGCGCTGCTGGCGGCCGAGGGCATCGCGGTCACCCAGGCGACGCTGTCCCGCGACCTGGACGAGCTGGGCGCGACCAAGGTCCGCACCGAGGCCGGCCTGGCCTACTGGGTGCCGGAGGACGGCGGGGCGCCACCGCAGGCCCCGGCCGCCGGCGCCCCGCTGGCCCGGGTGGTGCGGCTGCTGGGGGAGCTGATGGTCTCGGCCGAGGGCAGCGCCAACCTGGCCGTGCTGCGCACCCCGCCGGGGGCGGCCCACTTCCTGGCCTCGGCCCTGGACCGGTCCGGCCTGCCCGACGTGATCGGCACGATCGCCGGCGACGACACGGTCCTGCTCGTCGCCCGCGACCCGGCCGGCGGCCCGGACCTCGCCGAGCTCATGTACACGCTGGCCCGGCGGCAGCTGCCGGACCCGCGCGCCCGGGTGGACGCCGCGGCCGAGCTGGGGTCGCGCCGACGACGACCCACCCGCACCCCCGCCTGACCCGATCTGACGCACATCCTGAGGAGAAACCTGTGACCGAGCGTGTCGTCCTTGCCTACTCCGGAGGGCTCGACACCTCCGTGGCCATCGGCTGGATCGCCGAGAAGACCGGGGCCGAGGTGATCGCCGTCGCGGCCGAGGTCGGCCAGGGCGGCGAGGACCTGGAGGAGGTCCGCAAGCGGGCCCTGGCCTGCGGCGCCGTCGAGTCCGAGGTGCTCGACCTGCGCGACGAGTTCGCCGACGGCTACTGCCTGCCCGCGCTGCGCGCCAACGCCCTCTACATGGAGCGCTACCCGCTGGTCTCGGCGCTGTCCCGGCCGGTGATCGTCAAGGCCCTGGTGGAGGCGGCCCGCAAGCACGGCGCCGACACCGTCGCCCACGGCTGCACCGGCAAGGGCAACGACCAGGTCCGCTTCGAGGTCGGCATCGGCGCGCTCGCCCCCGACCTCGACGTGCTGGCCCCGGTCCGGGACGCCGGCATGACCCGGGACGAGGCCATCGCCTTCGCCGAGCGCAACGGCCTGCCGATCGACGTCAGCGGCCGCTCGCCCTACTCGATCGACCAGAACCTGTGGGGCCGCGCGGTCGAGACCGGCTTCCTCGAGGACCCGTGGAACTCGCCCATCGAGGAGCTCTACTCCTACACCTCCGACCCGGGCGTGCCGCGGGAGCCGGACGAGGTGCTGATCCGGTTCGACGCCGGCGTGCCGACCGCGATCGACGGCCGCCCGGTCACGGTCCGGCAGGCCATCGAGGAGCTCAACCGGCGGGCCGGGGCCCAGGGCGTCGGCCGGCTCGACATGGTCGAGGACCGGCTGGTCGGCATCAAGAGCCGCGAGGTGTACGAGGCCCCGGGCGCGATCGCCCTGCTGGCCGCGCACCGGGAGATCGAGGACCTGACCGTCGAGCGGGACCTGCGCCGGTTCACCCGCGGCGTGCAGCAGCGCTGGACCGAGCTGGTCTACGACGGGCTCTGGTTCTCGCCGCTGAAGCGGGCCCTGGACGCCTTCATCGACTCGGCCCAGCAGCAGGTCACCGGTGAGGTCCGGCTGCGGCTGCACGGCGGCGTCGCCACGCCCACCGGCCGGCGCAGCGACACCACCCTGTACGACTACGCGCTGGCCACGTACGACACCGGCGACACCTTCGACCAGTCGCTGGCCAAGGGCTTCGTGCAGCTGTGGGGGCTGCCGTCGCGGATCGCCGCCACTCGAGACCTGGCCGCCACCAAGGAGCTGTCGTGACCGTGCCGACCCGGCTCTGGGGCGGCCGGTTCGCCGGCGGGCCGTCCGAGGCGCTGGCCCGGCTGTCGGTCTCGGTCCAGTTCGACTGGCGGCTGGCCCCGTACGACCTGGCCGCGTCCCGGGCGCACGCCCGCGTCCTGCACCGGGCCGGCCTGCTCGACGAGGGGGAGCTGGCCCGCATGCTCGGCGCCCTGGACGAGCTGGAGGCCGACGTGCGGGCCGGCACGTTCATGGCTACGATCGACGACGAGGACGTGCACACGGCGCTGGAGCGCGGCCTGCTGGAGCGGCTGGGCCCGCTCGGCGGCAAGCTGCGGGC
>DATINN010000315.1:0-1883 GCA_035474175.1 Mycobacteriales bacterium
GCCGAGCGGCAGCAGTGCGCCGCCCTTGCGGTACTGCGTGGGATCCGTGGTCTGCCGTCCCTCGGCGTCGATGATCCAGCCGGTCGGAATTTCCTCCTTGCGTGCGATCGCCAGCGCGATCTTGCCGCGGGGTCGGCGGGCACGACCGTCCCGAGCCCGTCGACGTACCGGTTGAACATGCAGAAGGCGGCGGCGATGAGCACGGTGTCGTGCACCTCGGTGTCGGTGGCGCCCTCGGCCCGCGCCGCCTCGACCAGCTCGGGCGTGACCGCGCGGCCGGTCTGCTGGACCGCGCCGGCGATCCGCAGCAGCGCGCGCATCTTCGCCGACACCGGGGCGGCGTCGGGGTCGGCCCGGACCTGCTCGACCACCGGCATCCCGCCGTCGAGCTGCGCCGCCGCGAAGGCCGAGTGCGAGTCGCGGCAGAACGCGCAGTCGTTGAGCCCGGAGACGTGCGCGGCGATCAGCTCGCGCTCACCCCGGGTCAGCGTGTTGGGCGCGACCAGCAGGGCGTCGGCCAGCGCCTCCAGCGCCCGGCCGGTCTCCCGGCGGTAGGCCAGCAGGCCCGTGATCCCCGGCTGCCTGCTCTCGTCCAGTCCGAGCTCGATGTACGCCATGACCTCGAGCCTTCCGGCCGCCGCACCGCCGCCGCAACTCCCACTCTGCGATCAGGCGACGCAGAACTCGTTGCCCTCCGGGTCGAGCATGACGATGTGGCCGAACTCCGGGCCGTACCACTCCTCGCGAACCCTGGTCGCGCCGGCGCGGGCGAGCTCGTCGGCCTTGGCCCGGATCCGCCGCTCCCGGTCGGACGGGTCGACCGGCTCGCCGGCGGCGACCCGGATGTCGAGGTGGAACCGGTTCTTCGCGGTCTTGCCCTCCGGCACCCGCAGGAAGCCGATCGCGGGCAGGACCCCGTCCGGGTCGATGAGCGACGCGCCGTCCGGGTCGTCGTAGCCCGGCTCGGGGACGTAGCCGAGCGCCAGCGCCCAGAACGCGGCCAGCGTCCTCGGGTCGGCGGCGTCGGCGCCGATGGTCCAGTGGGTCGTCATGCCGCCGCATCCTAGGCACGCGGCGGAAATTGTCGGTGCCGGCCGCTACCGTCCGGCCATGACCACGCTGACCGACCGCCCCAACACCGCGCTCCTGGTCATCGACGTGCAGAACGACGTCGTGGCCGGTGCGCACAACCGCGACGGAGTCGTCGCCAACATCGCCGTCCTGGTGGACAAGGCCCGGGCCGGTGCCGTGCCGGTCGTCTGGGTGCAGGACTTCTCCGACGACCGGCCGCAGGGCAGCGACGGCTGGAAGGTCGTGCCCGAGCTGACGCAGCAGGAGTCCGAGCCGGTGGTGCACAAGCGCTACGGCGACGCGTTCGAGGAGACCGACCTCGAGGCGGTGCTGGCCGCGCGGAAGGTCGGCCGGCTGGTCGTGGCCGGGGCCCAGACCGACGAGTGCATCCGGTCCACCCTGCACGGCGCGGTCGTCCGGGGTTACGACGCGACCCTGGTCAGCGACGCGCACACCACCGAGGACCTGAGCGAGTGGGGCGCGCCGCCGCCGGAGAAGGTGATCGACCACACCAACCTCTACTGGTCCAACCACGCCGCCCCCGGGCGCGAGGCCGGCACGGTCCCCACCGCCTCCGTCACCTTCTGACCCGTCGCCCCTCTTGCGCCGGGTCACTCGGGCGGGGTGAGCCGGGCCGCCCGGGCGGCCAGGTGGTGCCGCTCCGGCACGCTCGTGGTCCGGGCCGCCGCCGCGCGGTAGTGGGTCAGCGCGGCGGCGGTGTCGCCGGCCATCTCGTGCAGGTGGGCGCGCACGGCGTGCAGCCGGTAGTGCCCGGCCAGCGCCTCCTCGACGGTGTCGAGCAGGGCCAGCCC
>DATINN010000316.1:0-2433 GCA_035474175.1 Mycobacteriales bacterium
GGTGAACCGGTCCCGCTGCGCCTCCGGCAGCGGGTAGGTCCCCTCCATCTCGATCGGGTTCTGCGTGGCGACGACCATGAACGGCGCCTCCAGCACGTACGTCGTGCCGTCGACGGTGACCTGGCGCTCCTCCATGCACTCGAGCAGCGCGGACTGCGTCTTGGGCGAGGCCCGGTTGATCTCGTCGCCGACGACCAGGTTGGCGAACACGGCACCGGGGCGGAACTCGAAGTCGCGATTCTCCTGGTTGTAAACGCTCACGCCGGTGACGTCGGAGGGCAGCAGGTCCGGGGTGAACTGGATCCGCCGGACCGAGCAGTCGACCGAGCGGGCCAGGGCCTTGGCCAGCTTGGTCTTGCCCACGCCCGGCACGTCCTCGATCAGCAGGTGACCCTCGGCCAGCAGCACCACGATGGCCAGCCGCACGGTCTCCGGCTTGCCGTCGATGACGTGCTCGATGTTGGACGCGATCCGGCCCCCGGCCTCGCCGACCACGTCCACCCGGACCGGACCGCCGCCAGTCGTGTCCTGAACCGCCACCGCTGCCTCCTCGCCGGCCCGCATCCACCGGCCGCCCGCATCGGGGGCAGCCACACACAACTGCCCCTACCTACGGACCAGTCTGTCAAAGTGTTCCCTACGCGGCACCGATGTGCCGCGATCAGCCCGCGACTCTCGACGCGACCTGCTCGTTTCAGCCCCGGACGGCTCCCCGTGGGATCCTGGCCGCTGTTTGCGACCGAGGAGGACCATGTCCGCGCCCACCGCCCGACCAGGGCTCGAGGTGACGACGCACCGCACCGTCACGGCCACCAGCGAGTCGACGGACGGCATGACGCTCGACGAGCTGGCCGGCCTGCTGCGCCGGGCCATGGCCGCCGGGATCGACCCGCACACCCCGATCCGGGTGCGGGCCCGCCGCAACGGTGCCGTCGTGTCCGCCAGCGTGGAGGGCGTGGCCAGCGGGTCGTGACGGTGCTCAGCGGCGCCAGGTCCAGTGCCAGGCCTCGCTGGGCACGTCGTTGACGAAGCCGTACCGGCCCGCGTTGGCGCGCAGCCAGCGCAGCGTGGCCGGATCGGTGACCTGGATGTCGGCCGACAGCCCGAGCCCGTGCGTGCTGCGGCCGGGCGCCGCGGCCAGGTTGCCCGTCCCGTTCCGGTACGCCTGGTAGAGCGCCGCCTGCTCCCCGTACGTCCGGTAGCCGCTGTTGACGTGCAGGTCGTGACCCGCGGCCCGGGCCGCGGCGTCCATCCGGCCGAACGCCTGCGCGGCCGGCGTGTACATCCGGCGGCCATCGCCGACGCTGGTCAGCACCGAGTCCGGCAGCCGCCCGTTGGTGCCGGCCGGCGTGCTCGGCAGCGCCTGCGCGGGCGCGTTGAGCAGCGCGGTCGCGGTCTCCAGGTCGGCCTTGCCGGTCGGGTCGAGGTGCTGCGCCCGCTGGAACGCCGTGAGCGCCGCCGTCGTGCGGGGCCCGAAGCGGCCGTCGACGGTGCCGGGGTCGAAGCCGGCCGCGGCCAGCCGCCGCTGCAGGGCCTTGACCGCCGGCCCGGTGTCGCCCGGGCCCAGGCCCACCCCGGCGGGACGGGCGGCCCGCCCGGCCGCCGGCACCGCGCGGCCGGCCGCGGACAGCTCCAGGGCCGCCCGCCGGTCGGCGTCGCCGACCTCGCCCGCGGTCCGGGTCAGCAGGTCGGCGCTGCGGCCGACCTCGTCGGCCCAGGCCCGCAGCCGCGCGTCCAGGCCGGTCAGGTCGACCGGCAGCCGGGCCTTGCTGCTGTGCTGCCGGGACCGCAGCCGGGCGATCGCACGGGCCGCGGCCTCGGCGCTGCCGGCGGTGCCGGTGAAGGCCGGGGCGGCCGCGGTCAGGCCGGGGATGTCGTACTCGGACACGCTCAGTCCTTCCCGAGGACGCGGCGGAAGTGCTCGAACCGCCGGGCCACGTCGCTGCCGTAGTCGCCGCCGGTGGTGGCCGAGTCGGCGCTGCGGCCCGCGTGCAGCGCCCGGTCGACGTTGCCCGGCCCGGCGTTGTAGGCCGCGGCCGCCTCGGTCACGTTGCCGTCGTAGTGCTTCAGGTCGGCGGCGATGACCGACGCGCCGTAGTCGATGTTGGCCGCCGGGTCCTTCCAGTCGTGCGTGCGGAAGAACTCCGGGTGCGCCGACCGGTTGATCTGCATGAGGCCGAAGTCGTTGCCGTTGGTCGCGGCCGGGTTGCGGCCGCCGAAGCCGATCCGGTGCGGGTCACCGGTCTCCCGATCCATGATCGCCAGCAGCAGCGCGGGGGAGACGTGGTGCCGCGCGGCGGCCCTGGTCACCAGCGGCAGCAGCTTCTGGTATTGCGGGGGCAGGTCCTTGGGCACCGCGTCGGCCGGGGGCCGCGGCGCCGTGTGGGTGCCGGGCCTGCCCGGGTCCTTGCGGTAGCCGGTGCTCCTGCGGCG
>DATINN010000317.1:0-2837 GCA_035474175.1 Mycobacteriales bacterium
GCCGGCCGTGCAGCACGTTCTTGCCGGAGCCCTCGGCGGCCCGCAGCCGGGGCAGCATCATGCCGAAGCCGATGTTCGCCGTCCCGTCCCCGATCGGGAACGACCACGCGTACGCGGGCCAGCCCTGCTTCTGCATCGCGATGAACTGGGCCCCGTCGGCCCGCTCGCTGTCCGGCGGCAGGTCGGCGTAGCCCCGGACGGCGATGGCGGTGTGCTTGTCCTTGCCGGCCGGGATGCCGAGCAGCCGGCGGGTGGTGGAGTTGGCGCCGTCGGCGGCGACCACGGCCCGGGCCCGGATGCCGTCCACGGACACGCCGCCGGCGTCCTGGGCCAGCGACCGGACCCGGTGCTTGCGGACCTCGACCCCGGCCGCCCGGGCCGCGTCGACCAGCCGGGCGTCGAAGACCTTGCGCGGCACCACGTGGTTGGGGCGGGCCGCGTACGCCGAGACGGTCGCGCCGCCGGGCGAGATCACCGACAGCTTCGTGCTCGGCGTGTAGTCGGCGATGAGGTCGGGCACGCCCAGCTTGGCCAGCTCGTCGCGGCCGTGCGCGGCGATCCCGTCCCCGCAGGCCTTGTCGCGGGGGAAGTCGGCCCGGTCCAGCAGCAGCACCCGGGCGTCAGGGTTGCGCTGCCGCGCGGCCAGCGCCGCGGCCGAACCGGCCGGTCCGCCGCCGATCACCACCAGGTCCCAGGTCTCGTCCACGCTACGAGCCTGCCACGGGAGCCGATACTGTGCCGGTCCGTGCAGACCCTCGTCGTGGACCACCCGCTCGCCGCCGCCCGGCTGACCACTTTGCGGGACGAACGCACCGACAACACCGGTTTCCGCGTCGCGCTCAAGGAGCTGTCGACGATGCTCGTGTACGAGGCGACCCGCGGGCTGCCGGTCGAGCCGGTGCCGGTCACCACCCCGGTCGGCCCGGCCACCGGCGCCCGGCCGGCCAACCCGCCGCTGCTGGTGCCGGTGCTGCGGGCCGGGCTGGGCATGGCCGAGGCCGCGCTCGGGCTGCTGCCGGAGGCCCAGATGGGCTTCGTCGGGCTGGCCCGGGACGAGCACACCTTCCAGCCCCGGGCCTACCTGGAGTCGCTGCCGTCCTCGCTGGCCGGCCGGCCGGTGATCGTGCTCGACCCGATGCTGGCCACCGGCGGCTCGCTGCTGCACTGCTGCCGGCTGCTGACCGACCGCGGCTGCGACGACATCACCGTGGTCTGCGTGCTGGTCGCGCCGGAGGGGCAGCGGGCGCTGGCGGCCAGCGGGCTGCCGCTGCGGCTGGTGACCGCGTCGATCGACGAGCGCCTCAACGACAGCGCCTACATCGTGCCCGGCCTCGGCGACGCGGGCGACCGCCAGTTCGGCGCGGTCATCTGAGCCGCGGCTCCAGCTCCGCCCGGAGCCGGTCCAGCGCCGCCGCGGCACTCTCCCGGCTGTCCGTGACGACCTCCAGGTACGCCTTGAGCTTCGGCTCGGTCCCGCTCGGCCGGACCACCACCCGGACCCCGTCCGCGCGCCAGCGCAGGCCGTCCGTGGCCGGCAGCAGGTCCTCGGCCGTCGCGGCCCGGCCCAGCAGCGTGCCCGGCGGGTCGGCCCGCAGCGCCGCCATCGTGTCCGCGATCCGGGACAGGTCGGCCACCCGGACCGAGACCTGCGCGGTCGCGTGCGTGCCGAACTCGGCCGCCAGCTCGTCCAGCCGGTCCTGCAGGGTCCGGCCCTCGGCCTTGAGTGCCGCGGCCAGGTCGGCGGCCAGCAGCGCGGCCGAGATCCCGTCCTTGTCCTTCACCACGTCCGGCATCACGCAGTAGCCGAGCGCCTCCTCGTAGCCGAAGGTGAGGTCGTCCCCGGCCCGCACGATCCACTTGAAGCCGGTCAGCGTCTCCGCGTACGGCACCCCGCGGGCCCGGCACAGCGCGCCCAGCAGGGAGGAGGACACGATGGTGGTCGCGTACGTCCCGGTGCGGCCGGTGCGGATCAGGTGGTCGGCCAGCAGCACGCCCAGCTCGTCACCGGACAGCGCCCGCCAGCCGGTGTCGTCCGGGATCGCCACCGCGCACCGGTCCGCGTCCGGGTCGCTGGCCAGCAGCAGGTCGGCGCCGGTCCGCTCGGCCAGCGCCAGGGCCAGGTCCAGCGCTCCCGGCTCCTCCGGGTTGGGGAACGGCACGGTCGGGAAGTCGGGGTCGGGCTCGGCCTGCTCGGTCACCGGCACCGGCGGCTCGAAGCCGGCCCGGGCGAAGGCGTCGTGCAGCACCGCGGCCCCGACCCCGTGCAGTGCGGTGTGGACAGTCCTGATGCGACGGTGGGCGGTCCGTGGCACGGCCGCCACGGAGTCCAGATAGGACTCGAGCACCTCGTGGCCGAGAACCTTGTAGCCATAGGACATCGGGACTGTCGACAGTGGACCGACGGCGGTGATCGCGGCCTCGATCTCGCGGTCGGCCGGCGGTACGATCTGGGCGCCGTCGGCCGCGTAGACCTTGTAGCCGTTGTCCTGCGGCGGGTTGTGGCTGGCGGTCACCATCACCCCGGCGGCGGCGCCCAGCAGCCGGACGGCGTGGGCCAGCACCGGGGTCGGCAGCGGCGCCGGCAGCAGCCGCGCGTCCAGGCCGGCGCCGGCCAGCACCGCGGCCGAGTCGGCGGCGAAGTCGGCGCTGCCGTGCCGGGCGTCGAACCCGATCACGACCGGGCCGGTGGCGCCGGAGCGGGTCAGCCAGGCGGCCAGACCGGCGGCGGTGCGGCGGACCACGGCGCGGTTCATCCCGTTGGGGCCGGCCCGCAGCGGGCCGCGCAGGCCGGCGGTGCCGAAGGCGAGCCGGCCGGCGAACCGGTCGGCGACCGCCGC
>DATINN010000318.1:0-12991 GCA_035474175.1 Mycobacteriales bacterium
GCTGCACGGCTTCATCACGCTGGAGGTCAACGGCAACCTCAACTGGCACGGTCCGGACGTGCGCGAGCCGATGTTCCTCGGCCTGGTCCGCCTGCTGCTCGCCCTCATCGGCCTGCCCGAGCCCGCCGGCGGCTGGCCCGACGACACGCCGGCCCCCTAGCGAGACGCCTTAGCGGAAGACCGACTGGCGCTGCAGCAGCAGCCGGTAGAGCGTCTGCTGGATGGTCTCGCGGACCTGGTCGGTGAGGTTGAAGACGAGCATCGGGTCCTCGGCGCCGTCCGGGTCCAGCGCCGCCGTGTCGATCGGCTCGCCGAACTCGATGAACCACTTCGACGGCAGCGGCACGGCGCCCAGCGGACCCAGCAGCGGCCAGGTCGGCGTGACCGGGAAGTAGGGCAGGCCGAGCACCCGGGCCAGCGTCCGGGAGTTGGCGATCATCGGGTACGTCTCCTCCGCCCCGACGATCGAGCACGGGATGATCGGCACCCGGGCCCGCAGCGCCGCCCCGACGAACCCGCCCCGGCCGAAGCGCTGCAGCTTGTAGCGGTCCGAGTAGGGCTTGCCGATCCCCTTGAAGCCCTCCGGCCAGACCCCGACCAGCTCGCCGTCGCCGAGCAGCCGCTCCGCGTCCGGGTTGCAGGCCAGCGTCTGCCCGGACTTGCGGGCCAGCGGCCCCAACCCCGGCGTACGGAAGACCAGGTCGGCACCGAGCATCCGCAGGTGGCGGTGGGCCGGGTGGTGGTCCAGCAGGGCCAGCGAGGTCATCACCGCGTCCAGCGGGATGGTGCCGGAGTGGTTGGCCACCACCAGCGCGCCGCCGGTGGCCGGCACGTGCTGCAGCCCGGTGGCCTCGACCCGGAACCACTTCTCGTACAGGGGCCGGAACGGCGGGGCCAGCACGTGCTCGGTCAGGTCCTTGTCGAAGCCGAAGTCGTCGACCTCGTAGTCGCCGGTGATCCGGCGGCGCAGGAAGGCCAGGCCGCCGGCGACCCGGCGCTCCCAGTCCGGCCGGGCGTCGGCGGGCGGCGCGGGCACGGCCCACGGCCGGCGCCGCGCGCCGTCGGCGCCGCCGCTGTCACCGGGGCCGGACCCGGAACCGGCCCGGGAACCGGAGCCGTCGCCGGACCCGGAGCCGTCGCCGGACCCGTGCAGCGGGATCACCCGGGCGTCACCCATCCCGGCCCCCGGCCAGCGCGTGCACGGCACCGGCGACCCCGCGCTCGGCCCGCCGCACGGCCTCCGGCGGGATCCGCAGCGGAAGCCGGGAGTCCCGGACGACGGCGTCGAACGCGCGGACGGTGTCGTAGCGCGGGGTGTAGCCGAAGCCGGTCCGCAGCCGGGTCGTGTCCACCACCCGGCCGAACTCCAGGAACCGCAGCTGCTCGCGGGTGTCGTCCAGCAGCCCGGCCCGCCGCACGGCCCGGCCGGCGACCCGCACGGCCGGCGCCGGCACCGGCACCGGCACCCGGCCGGCCCGGCGGATCAGCTGGGACAGCAGCAGCACGCCCTCGCCGCCGACGTTGACGGTGCCGCCGAAGCCGGACACGGTGGCCCGGCGCAACACCTCCAGCGCGTCCTCGGCGTGCAGCAGCTGCACCCGCGGGTCGAAGCCGAGCACGGTCGGCACCACCGGCAGCCGCAGGTAGCGCAGCAGCAGGCCGTCCGCGCCCGGCCCGATCACGTCGGTGAACCGGAGCACGCCGACCGACACGTCCGGGCGGCGCCGGCTGAAGCCGCGGACGTAGCCCTCGACCTCGACGGCGTCCTTGGCGTAGCCGGAGCGGGGCAGCTGCTTGGGCTCCATGTCCTCGGTGAACAGGGCCGGGTCCCGGGACGAGGAGCCGTAGACCGCGGTCGAGGACTTGACCACCAGCCGCTGCACCGACGCCGACTTCTGGCAGGCGGCGAGCAGCTGCATGGTGCCGATGACGTTCATCTCCTTCATCGACGCGCGGCCGCCGGCGGACCGGGGCACCGCGGTGATGTTGAGATGGACGACGGTGTCCACCTGCGCGGTCGCGATCACCTTGGCGATCAGCGGGTTGCGGATGTCGGCCCGGACGAACTCGGTCCGGCCGAGGCGCGCCCGCAGCTCCCGCGGCGGGGGGACGGTGTCGACCCCGATCACGCGCTCGATCGAGGTGTCGGCGGCCAGCCGGGCCGCGAGCCGGCCGCCGAGATGGCGGCTGACCCCGGTGACGAGGACCACGGCGGGTGGCACAGTCGCAGCTCCCCCTCGTCAGCGTCCGTCCCGAGCGTACCGCCCGGGGGTCAGGAGGGGCTGAACGAGCTGGGCCGGCCGTCGACCACGGACACCTTCGTCGCGGCCGAGCCGACCAGCCGGTGCACCCGGCCGAGCACGACCGGGCCGCCGGTGCTGGTGCGCAGCGTCCGGTCCGCGCGGCCGCTGTTGACCGCGACCGTGATCGCCCGGAACGAGTCCTCGCAGACCACGGTGCGCCCGACCGGCACGTCGCCGAAGCTGAGCGTGAACGGCACCTCGAACGTCCGCCCGCCGCAGCGCAGCTCGACCAGGTCGCCGAGCTGGATGCCGGCCGCCTCCAGGTCGCTGCGGCGCAGGTTGAGCGCCAGGTTGCCGAAGTGGTCGATCATCCGGATCTCGCCGTGCACGTGGTCGCCGTGCACCCGGGGCTCGGACGTGCGCCCGCGGACCAGCGAGTCGGGGTCGAGCCGGGGCCCGACCTCGCCGATCGCGACGCCGCTGGCCAGGTGGGCCGCCACCGGGGCGAACACGTCCCGGCCGCGGAAGCTGCGCGACGGGCTCGGGGCCCACCAGCGCGGGTTGGCCAGCTCGTACGCCTCGACCACGCCGCCGGCCACGTCCCAGGCCCGGGAGGCCAGGCCGTTGTCGGGCGCGACGACCACGGAGTCGTCCGCGCAGCGCACGGCGATGCCGCGGGCGTGCGTGGACGCGAACGGGTCGACCAGCGCGAGGTGCACGCCGGGCGGCAGGTAGGGCCAGGCCTCGGCCAGCATCTCGCCGCCGAGGGCGACGTCCTGCGGCCGGACCTGGTGGCAGACGTCGATGATCCGCACGTGCGGCGCGATCCGGGCGATGACGCCCTTGCAGACGCCGACGAGGTGATCGTCCAGCCCGTAATCGGACAGGAACGTCACCCAGTCAGAACGAACCGACGTCGTTGTCGGGTCGGCCATGGCGCCGAACCGCCTACTTCTTGTTGCGGCGCTGGACCCGCGTGCGCTTCAGCAGCTTGCGGTGCTTCTTCTTCGCCATGCGCTTGCGGCGCTTCTTGATGACCGAACCCATGACCGGAGCGTACGTGATGGGCGGGGTCAGGCGTCAGCCGGCCTCGATGTACGCATCCCGCAGGTAGTCGTGGACGGCCTTCTCCGGCACCCGGTAGGACCGGCCGACCTGGACCGCGGCCAGCTCACCGGAGTGCACCAGGCGATAGACCGTCATCTTCGACACACGCATGAGCGCCGCGACCTCGGCCACGGTCAGGAACCTGACCTGCGACAGCGGTGCGTCGGGCGGTTGCGCAGACGACATGAGTCACCAAACCTCGGCACGTGTCGCGGCGCCGGCTTCCCCTCCGGCGACGACGGACACGCACGTGCTAGGAGGAGAGTAGCGGTACTCGTGTGACGGGAGCGATTCCTCCCCGTCACTCGCTGCGGAGCGCGACCACCGGGTCCAGCCGCCCGGCGCGTCGGGCCGGCGCCACGCCGAAGAACACGCCCACGGCGGCCGACACCCCGAACGCGAGCACGATCGACCACCACGCCACCGCGGTCGGCAGCGGCGTGAACTGCCCGACCAGCACGGCCACCCCGACCCCGATGACGATGCCGATCAGCCCGCCCAGCGTGGTCAGCAGCACCGCCTCCAGCAGGAACTGCACCAGCACGTCCCGCTGCCGGGCGCCGACGGCCTTGCGCAGCCCGATCTCCCGGGTCCGCTCCCGCACGCTGACCAGCATGATGTTGGTGATCCCGACCCCGCCGACGAGCAGGCTGATGCCGGCGATGGCCGCCAGCACCAGGGTCAGCAGGCTGAGGATCCGGCCGACCACGCCGAGGATCTGCTCCTGGGTGACCGCGGAGAACTTCTCCCCCGGGTAGCGCTGCTCCAGCTCGGCCGTGATCCGGTTGCCGAGGTCGTTGATCGTGGCCCGGTCCGGGGCCTTGACCGCGAGCGCGTCCACCCGGTCGGTGCCGAGCAGCCGCTGGGCCGAGGTGATCGGGATGTAGACGGTCAGGTCCGGGTCGGCCCCGGCCAGCGAGCCGGCGCCGGTCTTGGCGGTCACCCCGACGACCCGGAAGCGCACCCCGGCGATCGTCAGCTGCCGGCCGACCGCGTCCTGGCCCGGGAAGAGCTGGTCGGCCGCGGACGCGCCCAGCACCGCGACCCGGCGCCGGGTGTCCACGTCCGAGCGGCTGAGGAAGTCGCCCCGGGCGACCGGCCGGACGAACACCTCCGGCACCGTCTCGGTCACCCCCTGCACGGTCGCGAACACCTCGGTCTCGCCCGCCCGCAGCGTCTCCCCGCTGGTCACGGTGGCCGCGACCCGCTGCGGGTCGCCGGCGATCCGGCCGATGTCGTCCACGTCGGAGAGGGTCAGCCGGGACGAGGTGGCGGCGCTGCCGAAGCTCAGCTCGCCCGGGACGACCAGCAGCAGGTTGCTGCCCAGGCCCTCGACCTGGCTCTCCACGTACTGCTTGGCGCCGGTGCCGATGGCCACCAGCATGACCACGGCGGCGACGCCGATGATGACGCCGAGCATGGTCAGCAGGTTGCGCAGGCGGTTCGCCCGCAGGGCGGTCACCGCGACCCGCCAGGCCTCACCCAGTCTCATGTGCGCCCGACCTCGGACAGCTCCGCCAGGCCGTCGCGCATCCGGAGCTGGCGCCGGGCCCGGGCGGCCAGCTCGAGGTCGTGGGTGACGACCACGAGCGCCACCCCGCGGTCCCGGTTGAGCGCCTCCAGCAGGTCCATCACCTCGGCGCCGCGGACGCTGTCGAGGTTGCCGGTCGGCTCGTCGGCCAGGATCACCTGCGGGTCGCCGACCAGCGCCCGGGCGATCGCGACCCGCTGCTGCTCGCCGCCGGAGAGCTGGTTGGGCGTGTGCGTGAGCCGGTGCTCCATGCCCACCGCCCGCAGCGCCTCCTCGGCCCGGCGCCGCCGCTCGGGCCGCCGGACGCCCCGGTAGACCAGCGGCATGGCCACGTTGTCGACCGCGGTGGTGCGGGGCAGCAGCTGGAAGGCCTGGAAGACGAAGCCGATGGTCTCGTTGCGGGCCCGGGCCAGCTCGTCCGGGCTCAGCTCGGCCACGTCCCGGCCGCCGACCCGCAGCGTGCCGGTGGACGGCCGGTCCAGCGCCCCGAGCAGGTGCATCAGCGTCGACTTGCCCGACCCGGACGGCCCGACCACGGCCACGTAGTCGCCCGGGTCGATCCGCACCGACACCCCGCGCAGGGCCTGCACGGTGCTGTCCCCCAGCTCGTACGACCTGGTGACGTCGACCGCCTCCAGCGCCGCCAGCTGCTGCTCGGTCGTGGTCAGGACAGCTCCTGCCCCTCCCGGACCTGGTCCGTGCCGCGGACGACGACCCGCTCGCCGACCTTGAGGCCCTCGGTCACGGCGACCACGTTCTCGCCCTGGGCGCCGACGGTGACCGTGCGGCGGCGGGCCAGCGTGCCCTGCACGACCCAGACCGCGTCCCGGTCGCCGTCGTGCACGATCGCGGTCGCCGGCACCGACACCGCGTTGCGGGCCGTCCGGACCTGGAGGTCGGCGACCGCGCTCATCCCCGGCCGCGGCGTCGGGGCCGGGCTGCCGTCCGGCATCGTCCCGGCGCCCAGCGTGAGCCGGGCCCGGTAGCTGACCCCGCCGCGGGCGGACTGGGTCGGGGACAGCCCGACCGAGGCGACCGTGGCCGGGTAGGTCGCGCCCGGCACCGCGTCCAGCTGGGCCTCGGCCCGGACCCCGGGCCTGACCAGGAAGACGTCGGTCTCGTCCACGTCGGCCTGCAGCGACAGGGTGGAGACGTCGACGATCGTGGCCAGCGTCGTGCCGGTGCTGACCGGGGTGCCGACCGTCAGCGGGCCGGTGGTCTGCACGCCGGCGCCGCCGCCGGACGTCGCCGCCCCGCCCAGCGCGGTCGCGGCCTGCTGCTGGGCGCTCGCGGGCAGCTGGGACAGCACCCCGCTGAGGTCCGTCCCGCTGCTGCCGGCTCCGGCCGGGGTCTCGCCGCCGAGCTGCACGGTGCCGGCGATCGGCGCGGTCACCTCCAGCGCGTCGACCGCGCGCTGGGCCACCTGGACGGCGGCCTGCGCCTGCAGCCGCTGGGCCGCGGTCAGCGAGGCCAGCGCCGAGGTCAGGTTGCCGATGCCGGAGTTGATCGCGCCGATCGCGGCCCGGGCCTGGGCGGCGGCCAGCTGGTACTGGTGCTCGGCGGTGGCGATCTGGGTCAGCGCGATCGCCTTCAGCCGCGGGTCGGCGATGGCCGCGGCCGCCGTGCGGGCCGAGGCGAAGGCGGCCTGCGCGGTGGCGTCGGCCTGGGTCTGCGGACCGGCCGACAGCAGGGCCGGCGCGGACTGCCCCGAGGAGACCTGCGCGAGCGCCGACCTGGCCTGGGTGAGCTGGGACTCCGTCTGCGGCGAGGAGATCCGGGCCAGCAGGGTGCCGGCCGCGACCCGCTGGCCGTCCTTGACCAGCACCTGCTGGATCTCGCCGGTGGCCGGGGAGGTCAACGTCGTGGTCGCGGCGGCCTGCACGGTGGCGGGGGCCTCGACGACCTCGCTCACCGTGGACCGGCCGACGGCCGCGGTCTGGATGTCGGACGAGTCGCCGGAGCACCCGGTCAACAGCGCAGCGCTCACCGCGACCGCCGCGGTGGCGCCCTTGCGCGGCAGCCTCACCGGGCCATCGTAGGTGCGCTTTTGTCCCCTCGCCGCCCCGGGCATGGAGCCTGGGTGCGCGTCAACCAGGTCGGCTTCCTGCCCGACGGCCCCACGGCGGCGACCGTGCTCGGCCCGCCGGTCCCGTTCGCGGTCCGGTCCGGCGACCGCACGGTCCTCTCCGGCGTGACCGCCGGGAAGGTGGCCGACCTCTCCGCGCTCCGGACGCCCGGGCTACTCGTGCAGGCGGCCGAGCTCGGCTGAGCGGTCGCGGGCGGCCTCGATCGCGTCCAGGAAGGCGGCCCGCACGCCGTGCTTCTCCAGCTCCCGGATCGCGTTGATCGTGGTGCCGGCCGGGGACGTGACGGCCTCGCGCGGCTTGACCGGGTGCTCGCCGGCGTCCCGGAGCATGACCGCGGCGCCGAGCGCGGTCTGCACCAGCAGGTCGGCCGCGACCGTGCGCGGGATGCCGAGCAGGATGCCGGCGTCGATCATGGCCTCGACCAGGAAGTAGAAGTACGCCGGGCCGCTGCCGGACAGCGCCGTCACCGCGTCCTGCTGCGCCTCCGGCACCCGGACGACCTTGCCGACCGGGCGCAGCAGCTCCTCGGTCAGCGCCAGGTGCCGCTCGGCCGCGTGCTCCCCGGCCGAGATCGCGCTCATCGCCTCGTCCACCAGCACCGGGGTGTTGGTCATGACCCGGACCACCGGCACGCCCGGGGCCAGCCGCTTGGCGTAGTACGACGTCGGGATGCCGGCCGCCAGCGAGACCACCAGCGCGTCCCGGGACACGTGCGGGGCGATCTCGTCGACCAGCGCGTCGATGTCCTGCGGTTTCACGGTCACCAGCAGCACGTCGGCCCCGGCCGCCTCGGCCGGCGGCACCGCCCGCACGCCGTGCCGCTGCTCCAGCTCCTTGGCCCGCTCCGGCCGCCGGACGACGACCACGATGTCCTCGGCCGAGCGGCCCGCCCGCAGCAGCCCGGACAGCAGCGCCCCGCCGAGCTTCCCCGCCCCGAGCACCGCCAGCCGGATCACCGTGCCGCCTCTCGTTCGCCTCGTCGGTCGCTCCGCTCCTCGGGCAGCCGTGGGCCGCCCCACCGCCCGGGGGCCCTGCGATGCTCACGACCTCGTCGGCTCACCCTCGGGTCGCCATCGCCCGCAGGAAGAAGGCGACGTTGGCCGGGCGCTCGGCCAGCCGGCGTATGAAGTAGCCGTACCAGTCGACGCCGTAGGGCGTGTAGACCCGGACCGGGTGCCCGGCCGCGACCAGCCGGCGCTGCTCGTTGGGGCGGATCCCGTAGAGCATCTGGAACTCGTACGAGTCGATGTCGCGGCCGTTGGCCGAGGCCCGGTCCTGCGCGATCTCGATCAGCCGCGGGTCGTGGGTGGCGACCAGCGGGCGGCCGGCCCCGGCCATCAGCACGGCCAGGCAGCGCACGTACGACTTGTCCACCTCGGTCCGGTCCCGGAAAGCGACGCTCTCGGGCTCGTCGTACGCGCCCTTGCAGAGCCGCACCCGCGAGCCGGCCGTGGCCAGGTCGCGGCAGTCGGCCTCGGTCCGGCGCAGGTAGGCCTGCAGCACCGCGCCCGTCGACGGGAAGTCCTTGCGGATCTCGGCCAGGATCCGCAGCGTCGAGTCGGTGGTGGTGTGGTCCTCCATGTCCAGGGTGACCGCGGTGCCGGCCCGCTCCGCGGCCGCGCAGACCAGGTGCGCGTGCTCCAGCGCGATCCGCTCGCCGTCACCCGGCAGCGCCTGCCCGACCGCGGACAGCTTGAGGCTGACCTCGGCCTCCGGGGTCAGCCCCTCGCCGGCCAGCCGGTCCAGGATCGACAGGTACGCCTTGGCCGCCGCGGCCGCCTGCTCCGGGTCGGCCGTGTCCTCACCCAGGTGGTCGAGGCTGACGGTCAGCCCGTCGGCGACCAGCCGGTGGGTGGCCGCGACCGCGTCGTCCTCGGCCGGGCCGGGCACGAACCGGCGGACCACGTTGCGGGTCAGCGGTGCGGTCTCGACGAGATGCTCCACCCGGGAGTTCCGGGACGCGGCGAGGATCAGCGAGCGCATGGGCTCACCCTACGGGCGTCGCGCTCGACACCAGATGCAGGCGGGTGAAGGCCAGCGCCTCGGCCAGGTCGGCCTCCCGCTCCTCCCGGTCGGCGGCCCGGCGGGTGTTGACCTCGACCACGACCGAGCCCTCGAAGCCCTGCTGCGCGATCCGCTCCAGCAGCTCGCCGCAGGGCTGGGTGCCGCGGCCCGGGACCAGGTGCTCGTCCTTGCCCACGCCGGTGCCGTCGGCGATGTGCACGTGCGCCAGCCGCCGGCCCATCGTGGCCGCCAGGTCCAGCGGCTCGCTGTGGCTGACCGCGGTGTGGCTCAGGTCCAGCGTGTAGGCCCGGTGCGGCTCCAGGGTCGGGTCCCAGTCCGGCGCGTACGCCGAGACCTCGCGGCCGCGGACCCGCAGCGGGAACATGTTCTCCACCGCGAACCGGACCGCGGTCTCGTTCGCCATCCGGTCGATGCCCTGCCGGAAGCCGCGGGCGTAGTCGCGCTGCCAGCGGAACGGCGGGTGCACGACCACGGTCGGCGCCCGCAGCTTCTCGGCCGCGGCCCGGGCCCGCTGCAGCTTCTCCCACGGGTCGGTGCCCCAGACCCGCTGGGTGATCAGCAGGCAGGGCGCGTGCACGGCCAGGATCGGCACCCCGTAGTGGTCGGACAGCTTGAGCAGCGCGTCCGGGTCCTGGCTGACCGGGTCGGTCCAGACCATGACCTCGATGCCGTCGTAGCCGAGCCGGCTCGCGATCTCGAACCCGGCCGCGGTGGACTCCGGGTAGACCGACGCCGTCGACAGGCCGACCTTGGCCGTCGGCACGGTCACCGGTCCGCTGCTCACCTGTCCCAGCGTAGGCGCGGCCTACCGGGCGAGATTCTGGAGGGTGAAGGCGGCCGGCAGGACCGTGAGCACGGTCGCCACGCCGATCGTCACGATCGCGGTCATCAGGTCCAGGTCGTGGCCGTGCCGGCGGCGCAGGGTCCGGGCCAGCACCAGCATGAGGATGGCCGCGGCGCCGACGGCCGGGGCGGCGTAGAAGGGGTACGTCGACCAGAGGCGGTAGAACCCGAGCCAGACGCCGAGACCGGCGACCGCGCCGGTGAGGGTCTGGGCGACGAAGATGCCCCACTGCAGGAGCAGTGACGGCTCCTCGTAGTCGTCGTGCTCGTCGTGGTCCTGGTGCTCCTCGTCCTCGGTCTCCGGGGCCAGGCGGAAGGCGCTGCGGGCGCGGCGGGCCCCGGTGTCGGTGACCTCGTCCGGCTCCGGGGACTCCCGCGGGGCCAGCGCGGTCGAGCCGACCGACTCGGCCAGGTCGGCCCGCGTCGCGCCGTACCGCGGTCGCTCGGTGTCCGGCTCGGGCCGGGAGGGCGGGGCCAGGTCGGCGCGGGTGGCGCCGTAGCGGGGCGCGCCCGGCTCCCGGGTCGCCCCGTAGCGCAGCTCGCTCATCGCGGCCAGGTCGGCCCGGGACGCCCCGTACCGGCCGGGGTCGGCGGGCGGGCGCAGGCCGGTGTCCGACTCCGGCACCGACCGCAGCGCGGTCCGCCCGTTCAGCTCCCGGCCGCCGTTCAACTCCCGGCCGCCGTTCAACTCCCGGCCGCCGTTCAACTCCCGGCCGCCGTTCAACTCCCGGCCGCCGTTCAGGTCCCGGCCGCCGTTCAGCTCCCGGCCGCCGTTCAGCTCCCGGCCGCCGTTCAGCTCCCGGCCGCCGGTCAGCTCCCGGCCGCCGGTCAGGTCGCGGGTGCCGGTCAGATCCCGACGGTCGGGCAGCTCCCGGCCGCCGGTCACGTCGCGGGTGCTGCTCGGGTCGCGGGCGGGGTCCGGGGGGCGGACCGGTGCGCGGTTGGGGCCGGCGGTCTGGGTGCTCGGGCGGGACCCGCCGAGCGGGAACGTCACCGGTGCGTCCGGCGGCAGCCCCACGTCCACGACCCGGTACGTGCTGTGGTCCCAGACGCCGGTGTCCTCGGCCGAGCGGGGCGCGTACGGATGGCGGGTGGGCGGCTCCGGTGGAGGCGGCGGGCCGCTGTCAGCCGCGCCGCGCGAATGACGTCCCATGCCGCTCTCCCCAACCTGCTCCGGCTGACGAACGTGAATGACACTCCTCACCGGGCCCGGAGAGCAAATCGGGTGGCGTAGCGTGACCGCCGTGACCGTGGCGGTATCGCGCGAAGTCGGCCTGGACTTCGCCCGGGAATGGGTCGAGTTCGCCGACCCGGCGGACCCGGAGCACCTGATCAGAGCCGACCTGACCTGGCTGTGCTCCCGCTGGACCTGCATCTTCGGCCGCGGCTGCCGGGGCATCGACGCCGAGCGCCCGGACGACGGCTGCTGCAGCCACGGCGCGTTCTACTCCGACACCGCCGACGAGAAGCGGGTCAACCGCGCGGCCAAGGAGCTCACCCCGGACGACTGGCAGTTCCACCGGACCGGCACCAAGAAGGGCATCACCGTCCGGGACAGCGTCGGCGACGACGACCGGCGCCGCCGCACCCGCACCGTCGACGGGGCCTGCCTGTTCCTCAACCGGCCCGGGTTCGCCGGCGGCGAGGGCTGCGCGCTGCACGCGCTGGCGCTGCGCACCGGCCGGCACCCGCTGGAGACCAAGCCGGACGTGTGCTGGCAGCTGCCGATCCGGCGCGAGCAGGACTGGGTCGACCGGCCGGACGGCACCCGGATCCTGGTCAGCACGGTCACCGAGTTCGACCGGCGGTCCTGGGGCGAGGGCGGTCACGACCTGCACTGGTGGTGCACCTCCTCGCCGGACGCGCACGTCGGCGGCGAGCGGCTCTACGTCTCCTACGGTCCGGAGCTGACCGCCCTGGTCGGCGAGCCGGCGTACGCGGAGCTGGCCCGGTTGTGCGCCGCCCGCCTCACCCGCGGCCTGATCGCCCCCCACCCCGCCGACCCCACCGGCTGGCCCCCCGCCCCCGGGCGCCCGCCGGCCGAGCGCCCCGATCGGCTCCTCGGCCCGATCGCGCACCCAGCCGCCCCCGCGGACCAACCCACGGCGTGGTCGCCCACCCGGCCGACCCGCGGGCCAACCCGCGGCCTACCCCGCGCGCCCAGGGGCGCGACTAGGGAGGCGGCAAGGCGGCGGCCAGGCGGGCCTCGAGCGGAGCCGCCTCGGCTCCGGTCAGCTCGCGCAGCGCGGCTCCCGCCGCGGCCGCGTCGGCCGGGGCGCCGGTCAGCTCGGTCAGGCTGACCAGCGCGGCCGCCCGCCGGTGCACGTTGCCGGACGCGGCCGCGCTCGCCGCCGCCAGCCGGTATTCCTCCTCCGCCGCGGCCCGCCGCCCGGCCGCCCGGTGCACCTCGCCGAGGTCGTAGCGGACCTCGGCCTCGAAGGCGCGGTCGCCCAGCCCCTGGATCAGCGCCAGCGCCCGCAGCTGGGTCGCCAGCGCCTCCTCGGTCCGGCCGAGCGTGAGCTGCACCCCGCCCAGGTTGTTCAGGCTGATCGACTCCCCGTACGCGTCCCCGAGCCGGGCGCAGATCTCCAGGTCCCGCTGGTGGCACTCCAGGGCCAGGTCGAGCCGGCCGGCCCGGCGGTGCAGCTCGCCCAGGTTGTTGAGGGTGGCGCCCTCACCACCGAGGTCGCCCAGCTCCCGGCGCAGCTCCAGCGCCCGGCGCAGGTGCGCGCCGCCCTCGGCCAGCCGCCCGATCCGGGTGTAGGCGATGCCGAGCGCGTTGAGCGCCCAGGCCTCGCCGCTGCGGTCGCCCAGCCGCCGCACGCCGGTCAGCGCCCGCTCGTGCGCGTCCGGCCAGTCGGTCCAGCCCGGCCGGAGCTGGACGAAGCCGAAGAGG
Source organism: Mycobacteriales bacterium (assembly GCA_035474175.1). Lineage (GTDB taxonomy): Bacteria > Actinomycetota > Actinomycetes > Mycobacteriales > CADCTP01 > CADCTP01. The sequence continues at coordinate 12,733 of DATINN010000318.1, forward strand.
GCGTGCGGCAGCCGCCAGCCGGCCCGCCAGGCCTCGTCCGTGTCGGCCAGCCGGAGCGCGGCCACGATGTTGCCGTGCTCGGCGTCGCACCAGGCCAGCGCGTCGTCCGCGGTCGCGAACGCCGGCCGCCGCGCGCAACGCCGGAGCACACGCCGCCCTCTCGCGCGGCGCTCAGCTGCTGGTGTTCCTGGGCGTGGACTGCCTGCCGGTCCGGCGATGCTGGACCGGTAACGGCGCGCAGCGCGAGACGAAACCCACC